>JACDBZ010000231.1 GCA_013694645.1 Chloroflexota bacterium | reverse complement strand
TCGAAGTCGTGACGGACATGGTCGCGCGGGGGAAGAAGGGATGCCGTCCGGGTCGCGAACGCACGAGTTCGACGACGCCGAACTGCTCGCCGACACGCCGGAGTTACGGGACCGAGCCGGTGGAGGCGATCGCGAAATCCTCCCCACATCGGATCGTGAGAATTCCCCACCGCTGACGTCGATGTCGCGGTAGCTCGCGCAGCGAAGGCCCGGAGGGCCGAGCGGAGCGAGTTACCGCGCGCGGGTCTGTCGGGGGCCCCCTCCAGGGTCGCTGGTTCTCGAGCCTGCGATCTGGATGGAGGCCCCGGAGGGGATGCTGACTGAGGAGGATGATGTGGAGATCTGCGCCTTGGCGCGGGGGGGCTGGTCGGTGTCTGCGATCGCGCGGCACACCGGCCGTGACCGCAAGACGGTCCGCAAGTACCTGGCCGGGCCCGCCGCGCAGCGCGAGCCGCCGGCGAGTTGCCTCCAGCCGTTTCGTGACTACGTGATCGCGCGGTTCGTCGATGACGCGCATGTCGACGGGACGGTGCTCTATCGCGAGGTGCTCGACCTCGGGTTCGATCGCTCCTACGTGACGTTCGTGCGCCAGCTGCGGCTGCTCGGGTTGCGCCCGCGTTGCGAGGCGTGCCGGACCGGTGGGCACGGTGTGACCGTCGAGCTCGCGCATGACCCGGGCGAGGAGATCCAGTTCGACTGGCTGGAGCTCTCAGAGACGCCGTGGGGTGAGCCGGCCTACGTGCTCGTCGGCGCGCTGAGCTTCTCGGGCAAGTGCCGCGCCGTGATCAGCGAGGGCATGACGTTCGCGCACTTGGTCGACGCGATCGACGGCGTGCTGCGGCGTCTGGGCGGCACGCCCCGGGCGTGGCGGACCGACCGGATGGCGACGGTCGTCATCCCTGGCACTGACCGGATCACGGCGCAGTTCGCCCAAGCCGCCAAGCACTACGGCGTCGAGGTGTGGGTCTGTCCGCCGCGGCGCCCGCAGCGCAAGGGCGTCGTCGAGAAGACGATTCAGTACGTCACCAGGTCGTGGTGGCGGACCGCCCCGGTCTCCTCGTTCGGACAAGCGCAGGCGGACCTGGACCAGTGGGCGATCGCGGTCGCTGACCGGCGCAAGCGCCAAGGGGTCACGATCGGCGAGCTCGCCGGCCAGGAGGGCCTGCTCGGGTTGCCGGCGCATGCGTTCCCGGCGCAGCTTGAGGTCCAGCGTGTCGTCGGCCGCTCCGCACTCGTCGCGTTCGAGGGCAACCACTACAGCGTCTCGCCCGGCCTGGTTGGCCAGACCGTGACCGTCACGGCCCGCCTCGGCGAACTGCACGTGGAGATCCTCTCCGCCGCCGGCAGGCGGGTCGCCCGGCACCGACGCGCGCCGGCCGGCGCCGGGCAGCTGCTGCGCAGCCCCGAGCACGCCCGGCTGCTCGAGCAAGCGGTCCTGGATGCGTTCACGACCGACAAGCCGTGCCGGCGCAAGGCCAACCGGCCGCCTGGCGACGCCGCGCTGACAGCGGCGGCTCGGCTACGCGGCCACGACGAGGGCTCCGCGGTCGTCGTCGATCTCGAGGACTACGCACAGATCGCGAGGATCGCGCGGTGAACAAGCACGCGACCTACCAGCAGCTGCGCAGCCACCTCGCCTACCTCAAGCTCACCGCCGCCGCCGAACAGCTCCCCGCCGCGCTCGAGCAGGCGGAGAAGACCAAGCCCGGCTACACCCAGTTCCTGCACGCCCTGCTCGACGTCGAGGTCACGGCGACCCGGGAACGTCGCCTCGCCAGCCGGCTGCGGCTCGCCGGGTTCCCCTCGACCAAGCCGCTGGAGGAGTTCGACTTCACCGCCCAGCCGTCGATCGATCGTCGCCTCGTCGAGGAGCTCGCGACGCTGCGGTTCATCGAGGAGAAGGCCAATCTCTTGGCCATCGGGCCGCCCGGGGTCGGCAAGACGATGCTCGCCATCGCGCTCGGGCTCAAGGCCGTCCACGCCGGCTACCGCGTCTACTACACCACCGCCGCCGACCTCGTCGCACGCACCAGCCGCGCCGCGCTCGAGGGCCGCTGGCAGACCACGATGCGCTTCTGGAACGGCCCGCAGCTTCTCGTCATCGACGAGCTCGGCTACCTACCGATGCCCGGCGAAGCGGCCGCGCACCTCTTTCAGGTCATCTCGCGTCGCTACGAGCACGGCTCGATCATCCTCACGACCAACCGTGGCATCGCCAGCTGGGGCGAGATCTTCGACGACAGCACCGTCGCCGCCGCCATCCTCGATCGCCTCCTGCACCACGCCACCGTGCTGCAGATCGACGGCGACAGCTACCGCATGCGCGGCCACCGCGCCCGCCTCGCGACCCTCAGAGCCGGGCTCGACCACCCCGCCGAGGGTGGGGAATTCTCACGATCGCACCTGGGGAATTCCCACGATCGTTGACACCGGCGACGATGCCGGGGTTCCATGCGGGGCGCCCGCCCCCGCAACAAGGGGCTCCGTTATCCGGCCGATCCGCCGAAGGTGGAGGAGATCGTCGCCGTGATGTGCGCGGCCGGCCTCGGGCCGCACGGCCAGCGGCTGCGGGGACTCATCGCGGTCCTGTGGCGGGCTGGCCTGCGGATCCAGGAGGCGCTCTCGCTCGGCGAGGCCGATCTCGATGCGCGACGCGGATCGCTGCTCGTCCGCCACGGCAAAGGCGGACGGCGCCGCGAGGTCGGTATGGACGCGTGGGGCTGGGAACAACTGCAGCCCTGGCTTGAGTCGCGGGCTCGAGCTCCCAGTCGGGCCGTTGTTCTGCATCGTCACCGGACCGACGCGCGGCCGGCACTGGGCCAACGCCGCGGCGCGCGCTGAGCTGCGCCGGACTGCCGCCAGGGCCGGCGTGGCGGCGACGCTTTGCGCCGCATCAGCTCCGACACGCCCACGCTGTCGAGATGGCCCGCGAAGGTGCCCCGCTGATCGTGATTCAGCGCCAACTCGGTCACAGCAATCTCGGTATCACCTCGATCTATCTCCAGGGCATCGACAACACCGAGATCATCGAGACCGTGCATGCCCGCCGTGCCCCGATGATCAGGTGAGCACCCTGCTGCGCCGCTGAGCCCGGAAGCTCAACACCCGGCAGACCGCCGGTCCTCGCGCAATGCAGGAGCGGCCGAGCCCAGGTTCCTATCCGGAGGCGGGGTTGATCGCGTCTAGCAGCGCCGGCATCCAGTTCCAGCTCTCAAGCGCGATGGTTTCGACCTGAAGAGAGGCGAGGTATCGCTCCATCACTGGGTTCGGCCGCTGCTGAACCAAGTAGCTGCTCGGCATGTTCTCGCCCATGACAACACGAGCGTCATCGCGGATGATGTTGAAGTTTGGGTCGGTCAAGCTGAAGCCCACGAAGAGGAAGGATGAATATCTCACTTCCTCCATCAGGTGCTCGAACATCTCGGCGCGGGCGCGCCGCGATTCGGCGTAGTCCTCGCGAGTGAGGACAATCCGGTCAAGAGTTTCGATGCTGCCGTGGACCTTTATTAGGTGGTGTTCGGGACGATCGGGGTGGTGTCGTTTGAATTCGTCAGAAGACGTGCTTACGACGAGCGTTTCGCCGCGGGAGGCGAAGGCCAGCTCGATGAGCTGGTCGTAGTTCGTCGTGAAGAGCTCTCGTACCGGGAGTCGAACCAGTGCCTCATGCGACGCCGTTAGCCGCTCCTCATCCTCGGCGCTCGTGCCGAACTGAGACTCGAGGAACGCATGGTATTCGTTCCGCCCGACCGTCGCCCTGAAGAGCTGCGCGCAGTCGAGGTAGTCGTTGTGTCCGAAGAACGACTCGACTGCCGTCGCTTCGTGAGGATCCTCCGTATCTGCGAGAACGCGCCTCTTCATTCGTTCGATTAGGTCGGGCCATGAGGGAAAGCGATCGTCGTCGTAGGGCTGCGGGCGCTCGAACGACGCTCGGCCCAAGTACCGTCCGACGCCGAACGACAGGCCGGCTCCCAGGAAAATGAGCACCCGTGCGGCGTCCTTGCCGACGCGGTCACGAAGCGCGGCTATATGCCGCTCGTCATCCGGATCGCTGAGCCAGTCGTACGCCATCCGGCGAGTACCTCTATCAGCACGATGCGACTTGGTCCACCCAGGTCGCCGCCGAGTGCGTTTCGCGCATTGCGACAGCGCGCGCACGGCAGCCGGAGACGCTCGGTCTTCGTCCTTAGCGGTCGTGCTCTGAGCGCCGGCGGAGACGCCTGCCTCCATGCGGCAGCGGTAGTGAGAGCGTCTCGAGTTGGGCGGCCCAACGCAGGGCACCCTCAGCGGCCTCGTCAGCGGCAGGTACTACTGGCGGGTCGGGGCCGTGAACGGCGCTTTCGAGCAGGGCGCGTGGTCGTAGGGGCGCAAGTTCGAGGTCAAGGGGCTGCGGATCACTCCAGCGCTCACGCGATCCCGCAACAGGAGCCATGCTCATGTCGAAGTGCAACGATGAGCTCATCTAGGAGCTGTTCGCCCGGCTGGGCGCGGGCGAGCTGGAGGGCGTGCTGGCGGCGCTTGGCCCCGAGGTGGGGATCCGCGAGCCTGCGTCGTTGCCGTACGGCGGCGCGCTGGCGTTACTCCTGGTTGGTCCAGTCGAAGTCGTACAGGATCCAATTGGTGTCCTGGAAGGAGAAGTGGATGCCCTCGGCCTCGACCTCGAAGCTGCCCTGGCCGCAGTCGCCGCGCTTCCAGATGAAGCCCTCGTCGAGCACGATCGCCACCCCGTGCTCCTCGCCGGTCACGGGGTTCTTAAGCATGGTGCCGCTCGCCTGGCCGACGCCGGGCACGCGGAAGCCGCTCTTCATGCCGTTGTCGTCGATCTCGACGGCGGCGCGCACGACGCCCGCGACTTCGTAGGTAGTGCCGAGGATCGACCACGGAAGTCCGCCCAGCTGGCCGGTGTAGATCTGCGCGAGGCATTCGAGCTGCGCGTCGGTGACCTCCTCGGGCACGACGAAGATGGCCTTGCCGCCGCCGTCGTGGATCGCCTTCGGCCAGTCGAGGATCGCGAGTGCCGTGACGCCGGAGAGGTCGACGTCGCCGCAGTGGCCTTCGACGATGTGGTTGGCCACCGCGGCCTTGCAGCTGCCGTCCGGCGAGGTGGGAAATCCGGAGAAGTTGCAGGTGCAGCCGGGCTGGCAGTTGCAGAACTCATAGCCCCTGCCGGTCAGCCTCCAGGCGGTCGCAGTCTGGTCGGGGCTTTCGGCGACGGACATCGTGTCCTCCTAGGTGAGGTGGGCGAGGATCGAAGGGTCGACGAGCAGAGCGGTGCCGAGCGCCGCGCAGGCGACGGCCCCGCCGCGGGCGACGAGCTCGCCGCGGGGGCCGTTCTTTTCCAGCACGATGAAGGCCGCGAGGACCGCCATCCACAGCAAGTTCATCGTCCCGGCCACGACGAGCACGGCGAACAGCGCCCAGCAGCAGCCAAGGCAGAACAGGCCGTGCGCCATGCCCATCCGTAGCGCACCGGCAGGGCGTTCCACGCGCCCGCCGAAGCGCAGGAAGAACCCGAGCGGCGAACGGCAGTGGCGCAGGCAGGCGGCCTTCAGCGGGGTCAGCTGCCAGAGCGCTGCGCCGATGAGGCTGGCGCCGGCCAGGATCCCGACCAACGTGCGGCCCTCGGCGAGCGGCATCTCGAGCTCGCGCCAGCCCAGGTAGCCGGGCAGTGCCATCGTCGACCACACGACGAGGTAGCCGGCGACGAAGAACGGGAGCGGCGCGGCGCGCCCGTGGGCCGCCGCGCGGGCGTAGAGCCGCACCACCGGCAGCACGGCGGGCAGCATCATGGCGACCATCATGGCGACCCAGGCAACCACGAAGGCGCCGAACGACATGGTGTCGGCCATTCCCATGGCGTGCATGTCGGCACCGGTCATGTCGTCGGCCATCCGTACCGACCACCACCATCCGGCGCCCGCGAGGCCGAGCAGGGCCGCAGGCAGCGCCACGCTCAGCGCCAGGTCGCCGCCGCGTCCCAGGCGGGCAGCGACATCGGCAAGCGGAAGCCTCGTCGAGGATGCGCGCATTTGCGGGGAGAGCCTCTCACGCGCGACCCGACCAGGCAAGGCATTAATGCCGTTGCTTACGATGAAGGGCACGTGTTCGTTCATCGGATGCGGCCCTTCGGGTCGAAGAAGTAGCCCCGCGTGGCTGGAGTGAAGGCGCTGTCGATCCGCTCGCCGTCGACCCGGAACCCGGGCCGAACCGCCACCGCCGTTCGCGTTGGCGACGGGCGACTCCGGGTGGATCTCCTACTCGAGGTCCGTCCTAGACCGAGCCGTCGGTGGTCGCGACTTTGGCGAGTGCGATCGCAGCAGAATGCTGGCGGAGGAGCGCATGAGCTCGGCGGCTTCGTCACGGGAGAGACCACCGAGTCGGTGAGCCATACGAGCGCTTCGATGCCGAGGGTCGCACGGATGGCGAGCCCGAGCCGGCGCAGCTCGACTGCGGGCAGGCGCCCTCTCAGCGGCCCCAGTGCAGCCTCGATCCAGCCGATGACCCGCCCTGGCGCAGCGGCAGCGTATCTCTGTCCGGCGGCGGCCATTCGAGGGAGACGCGCAGCATCGCGCGCAACCAGGGCTCGTGGCCGAGCACCTGGGCGCGATGCTCTCGGTGACGAGCTCGAGCCGCGCGGCGGGGTCCGCCGGAGCGTCGGCGCCGAGCAGCAACGGCATAACCGGGTCCGTCGCGAGCGAGCTGCGCGCTCCCGGTTCGCGCTACGGCTTTCGTCTGCCAGCGGGCGTCTCGGTGACCACCCCCGAGACGCCCGCTCGGGACGAGACGCGGGCGCGCCGAGAATGTCCAAAGCCGCACGTCCTATTCGCGCGAAGCGGCAGTGCGTCACGCC
>JACDBZ010000224.1 GCA_013694645.1 Chloroflexota bacterium | reverse complement strand
TGAGGGCGGTGGCGCTGTAGCCCGTTCCCAGCTTGAAGGTGTCGCCAAATGAGCGGGTGGGCTGCACGAGCACGCGCGCCACGATGTCATCTGCATCGCCATAGGCGGTCGCGAAGTAGGCACCGGCGCCGAGCCTGAGCACCGGATAGCTGTAATTCCTGACGCGCTGCTGCGCCTCGCTCAGCGTCGGGATCGGATCGGACTCCAGGTAGCGCTCTCCGAAGCCAGGGGCGTAGTGAGCCTGCGCATAGACCATGCTGAACCTTGGTGCAGGCGAGATCCCGTCGGTATTGGTCTTCCCCCCACAGTAGTTCCACTGGTGGATGCCATCGGTCGAAGCGAGCGTGCCGAGGAGCGCCTTCTCCCCGCAGTACACCATCGTGGTCGACCAGTTGTCGCTGTCGCCATTCGAGGTCGTGCGGTTCAGGCCCCAGCCGTTGACGCGGTCGGGACTCTCGGTGGCGCTGTACGGGTTCGGGTACCCGTTGCCGTGGCCGAAGTAGACGATCACGTTGGCGCCGTTCACGGCGGCCCTGGCATTCGCCCAGGTTGCCGATGGCGAGTACGCCTTGGCAACGGTCGCCCCCGCTGCAACCGCGGCTGTCGCGACCTCGTTGGCCATGCTGCGGTAACTATTCGTGAGCGAGCCGACCGGCCCGACGATGATCGCCACCTTTGTGGCGGCCGCGGCGGTCGGCGCAGGAGCGGCAACCAGGACGGCCATGGACAGGGTGATGGCGGCGATGACGGCAGCGCCGATTCGATCTCGCAACAGGGGCTCCTCGAGGACGGGGTGAAGGCGGCGGGCAGTGCCACCGGATCGGATCCTAGACAGGCCCGATCCAAGCGCCTATGGCCCCATGGTCCGCTGGGTCGAGCCCCGATGGGTCATGTGCATCGCCACACCAAATCGTCGGCGACCTGCCTCAGCGAGCGGCGCGATGCTCGATCAGGCGATCCACGATCCCCACGTATCGCTCCTTCTGAACCTCCCAGTCGTAGGCGGACGCCTGGCGCCGAGCCTCGATGCCCATGGCGGCGGTGTGCTCCGGGTCGTCCACGAGGCCCTCGACGCCGCGGGCGAGAGCGTCCGGATCCCCGCCGGGGACGAAGCGGAGGGCAGCATCGGTGAAATGGTGGCGGAAGGTGGCGAGGTCGCTTGCAAGCGTCGGGACGCACATCGCCGCGTACTCCAGCAGCTTGGTGCTCAATGAATACTCGAGATACGGCTCGGGCAGCGATGGCACCAGGCCGATATCAGCCGCGGCGAGCAGCCGCGGAAGGTCGTCCATCGGCACGCGACCATGCAGATGCACGCGGTCGCCGGTCGCAGTACGCGCGACCGCGGCCTCGATCTTGGACCGCCAGGGGCCATCGCCATAGACATCGAGCCGCCAGCGCAGACCGGGGCGCAAGCGCGATAGACCGTCGATCGCCACGTCGAGCCCATAGATGCGCTGGAAGTTCGAATGGTGAATGAGCCGCAGCTCGCCGTCCGCCATGAAGGCGCGCCGCTCGTGGCGAGCAGGGTCGAACAGGCGTCCATCCGCACTGTTCATGACGACCGCGATCTTGTCGGGCGCAACGCCTCGGGCGATCGAGAGCTGCCGCAGCGGCTCGTGAACGGTGATGATCTGATCCGCCACTGCTGCCGAGGCCTTCGCCGCCGCGGTGACCATCGGGCGCAGCGGGCGGAGCAGCGGAGCGGAGAAGCGGTCCCGGAAGAACTCCGGCATATCCTCGTGGAGGTCGAGCACGAGCGGAATGCGCCCGAGCCTCTGCGGAATCGCGGCGAAGCTGAGAAAGTCGGGCACGGTCGCCACCTGTATCAGATCGTAATGGCGACGCCGATGCTCGCCGGCCAGGCGCCACGCCACCATGGCGGTGAAGGCAACGTATTCGGCCATGTGCCCGGTGAACCCGACGAAGCGGCGATTGACCGGCAGCCGAACGATCCTCAGCGGCCCGTCGCGCTCCTCGACAGTCTCATCGGCCTGGCGCAGGCAGATGACGTCGACCTCGTACCCGGCGTCGATGAGCGCGTCGCTCTGGCGGCGGACACGCGGGTCACCGGGAAAGATGGCGTGGACGACGAAGGCGACGCGGCGAGCTTCGGTCACCGCGCCTTGACCTCGTTCCAGAGAACGTCCTTCTCCATCAGCGAGAGCTTCGCAAGGTCGATACCGCGCTCGTCGGCGAGCGCCTCGACCGCACGATACCGCGCCACCCAGCGACGGTTTGCCGTCCGCAGCGCCTCTTCGGGATCCAGCTTCATCCATCGGCCCAGGTTCACGATCGCGAACAGCACGTCCCCCAGCTCGTGCAGCCGCGCCTCGTCGGTCGCCGCCTCGCGCAGCTCCTCGATCTCCTCGGCGACCTTCTCCCACACGCCATCGATGGCATCCCAATCCCAGCCAAGCGCCGATGCGCGCTCCTGGATCTCGCGACTCCCCGGAAGTGCGGGCAGCGCACGCGCCACACCGGCGAACGCGCCCTCCTGAGCTTTGCCGCGCTCAGCGCGCTCATCGGCCTTGATCGTCTCCCAGTTGCTGACGACCTGGTCCACGCCGTCGACCGACACCGTCCCGAAGACATGCGGGTGTCGCCGAATGATCTTGGAGCCAATGGACCGATACACGTCGGTCAGGTCGAAGGAGCCGGCCTCGGCGGCGAACTGCGCGTGGAGGATGACCTGGAGGAGCAGGTCGCCGAGTTCCTCCTCGAGGTCCGCCGGCGTCCCCTGCTCGATGGCGTCGATCGTCTCGTACGCCTCCTCGAGCAGGTACGGGCGCAGGCTGAGATGCGTCTGCTTCTGGTCCCACGGGCACCCATCCGGCGCCCGCAGCCGCGCGCTGATGGCGGCCATGCCGTGCGGACTGGCAATGTTCTCCACCGGATCGAGCGCCGGCACGAGCCACGATGCGGCGGCCAGGGCGGCATCGTCGAGGTCTTCGAGCCGATGCGCCGCCCGATGCAGCAGCTCGAGCAGCTGGTGGTCGTTCGGATACAGCGACCCGAGCACGGCGCGCGGCCCGGAGCGGGCATGGCGCCCGGGAAGAACCGCGGACGCCGGTGCGGCCGGGTCGGCGAGCAGGATCAGCGGCAGGGATGGGTCGAACGCGATCGTGACCAGCCGGCCCACCGATACCACCTGCACCCCGGCCGCGGGATCGATGCCGGCCACGCTGAGCAGCTCGTCCACGCCATGCGACGCGCTGCCGGTCATCGGCTCAGGCGGCGGTCGAGGACGCGAACTGCGGATCGACCCACGTCTCGACCGGACCGCGCACCTCCTGCTCGAGCCAGCGCTCGAAGCCACTCGAGCGGATCCCCTCGAGCTGATCATCTTGGATCTCGCGGCTCTCACTCAGCTCGAGCAGCTGGTAGATGGTGATCCCCTCGGTGCCGGCGTCGTACGGATCGCTGATCTCGTCGACGGTGGTGAGGCCGAAGACGACTTCCTCGAGCGGCTCGTCAAGCTGGTATGGCGCCACCCAGCCGAGCTCACCACCCTCCTCGGCCGTCGCGGAGTCCTCGCTGATCCGGGTCGCCACCTCGGCGAAGGAGTTCGGGTCGGCCCGCAGCTCCTCGACGAGATCCGCGGCCTGCGCCTGCGGGCTCGCCCGCTTGCCGGTCTTCTGGATGACGTGATAACCGAAATCACTGCGCACGGGCTCGCTCAGCTCGCCGACATCGAGTCCCGCGAGTGCCTCCGAAAACTCCTCGACAAACGGCGACGCGGCAGGGTCGTACCAGCCCAGGTCGCCGCCCCGCGCCCCCGAGCCAGGGTCGTCGCTGCGCTCCGCCGCGATGGCAAACCAATCGGCGTCGTCGGCGCCGAGCTGGTCGTGCACTTCATCGGCTTCGGCGAGCGCCGCAGCCCACTGCTCATCCGTGGCGCCACTCTGGTCCTGTTCGCCGGGCAGGGGCTGGATGAGGACGTGACGAGCGCGCTCCTGCGGCACGACGGCGCCGGTCGGAGCGGCGATGAAGATCTGTGCCACGCGGCGCTGCTCGGCCTCCGAGCCGATCACCTCGTCGGCGAAATGCTCGCGAAACGCGTCCACCAGCAGGATCCCGCGGACATAGGAGCGGTAGCTCTGGTCGTCGACTCCCTGGCGAGCGAGAAGCTCGCGGAGCGGGCTCTCCGTCGTCGCGTCCGTGCGGCCGAGCACCTCGAGCACCGCGTAGCCGCCCTCCGTCTCGATCGGACCGACGCGGTCGCCCTCTGCCGCATCGGCGACGGCATCGAAATAGTCGCCATACGCTGCATCGTCCGCCGCGAACCAGCCGATCAGGCCACCGCTCGCGGCAGTGAAGTCGTCACTCATCTCAGCGGCCACGTCCCCGAAGTCCTCGCCATCCTCCAGCCGAGCGAGGGCGTCCCGAGCCTCGTCGCGCGCCGCCTCCAGCTGAGCGTCGGTCGGCTCGTCATCCGCCGCGGCATCCTCGGGAAGCGCCTCGACCAGGATCAGCTGCGCGCGCACCAGCTCGTCGACCACGAAGCGCTCGGCCAGGCCGGCATCGATCTGCTCGTCGCTGACACTGACTCCGAACTCGTCAGCCTGGGCGCTGAGCACCGCGCTCTCGACCAGCGAGTCCGCGGCGCTGGTATCGAGGTTGGAGAGCTGAAGGCTGATCTCGTCGATCTGTTGCTGGAGGATCTGGTCGCGCGGACCACCGAGCTGGGCCTGGAGCGCGGAGACGGTCGCGGACGCCTCCGCGACAAGGATCCGCTGCCGATCCTGGAGGTCCGAGCGGTCGTAGGTCGTGCCCGCGATCGAGGCCACCGGGCGGAAATGGGCTTCCCAGTAGCCGTTCCATGCGGCGGCCCCAAAGATCCCGAGCGCAACCGCGATCGCCACGGCAAAGCCGATGACGGTGAGCTGCTGGGTGCGCAGCTCATCCTGCCAGCGCGGGCGGTGCTTGCGGTCGAGGACAGGTCGAGATCGGAAGCTCATCGGCTCATGGTCATGCGGCGGCCCGGCTGCGGCCATCGCGGCCGCTGGGCGGGGCGCGGCGACATCCTAGCCGATGCGCCTGTGTGGCGCACGGTCTGCCGCTGGGAGGCGGACCTGGTGACCAGGCGGCGCGGCCGCTGAGTTCGGTCAGCCACGCGCGAGCGCGTCGCGAATCGCTCGGATGCGAAGGCGCACGACGAGCAGCAGGGCCTCGCGCACGATGCCGCCCGTCATCTTCGATGCCCCGGCCACTCGCTCGCGAAAGACGATCGGCACCTGGACGATCCGTGCGCCGCGCCGATGCGCCCACCAGGTCGTCTCCACCTGGAAGCCGTATCCTGATCCGGACGTTTCGCGCAGACGAATCGCGTCGAGCAGTTCCCTGCGCCAGGCCTTGAACCCGCCGGTGAGGTCGCGGTAGGGCAGCAGAAGGACGCTCCGCGCGAAGGTGGTACCGCCACGACTGATCAGCTTCCGGTACCACGGCCAGCCGACCGTGTCGCCGCCCGGCATGTAGCGCGTCCCGAGGACGAGATCGGCGTCGCGCATCAGCGGTGCCAGCAGCCGCGGCAGAGCGGCAGGATCGTGGCTGAAGTCGGCGTCCATCTGGACGATGGCGCGCGCGTCCGGTCGCTCAAGCACCCAGCGGAACGCATCGCGGTAGGCTACGCCCAGGCCTTCCTTGCCGAATCTGTGCAGCACCGATACGCGCGACTCGCGGGCGGCGATCGTGTCTGCCAGCTCACCGGTCCCGTCGGGCGATGCATCATCGACGATGAGCAGCGAGGCCTCGGGCAGCGCCGCGAGGATGGCGGCCGCCATCGGCTCGATGTTGTCGCGCTCGTTATAGGTTGGAAGCACGACCCATACGCCGCGCCCGGCAGCCAGGCCCACGGCGGGCGTCGCGGGCCCGGACTCAGCGCCCGATGCCGACATACCCGACTCCCGCACGGTCGTACGGCCCACGCTCGACCGCATTCCGCCCGTCGACGAACAGCTCGAGCCCCGGAATCGCGCCCGGCGTCATCGTGAGGTAGCTCTCGTGCGCGGCCTGGAGAATCGCGACGCGGATCGGCACGGGTGCATCCAGGTCGTACGGCTCGAAGCCGATGCCGCGCAGGTGACCGGCGTCGTAGTACGGATCATGACCGTAGACGCGGGCCCCGGCCGCCAGGAGCTCATCTCGCAGTCGGAACGCGGAGCTGAAGGCATCCTCGCGGACATCGCCGCGATAGGCGACGCCGAGCACGAGCACACTCTGGCCGTCCAGTGAGCCGAGGCGATCCTCGACCATGTCGACCGTGAAGGCACCCATGCTCTCGTTGATCTCGCGCGCCAACGGTGGGATCCGCAGCTCGGGATCGTCGTTGAACAGGAAGTGCGGATAGACCGGGATACAGTGTCCGCCGACACCGACGCCGGGCTGGTGGATGTGGCTGTACGGCTGCGAGTTGGCAGCGTCGATCACCTCCGTGATGTCGATCCCGTTGCGCGACGCGAAACGGG
>JACDBZ010000207.1 GCA_013694645.1 Chloroflexota bacterium | reverse complement strand
CTGGTGCTCGGGATCGACCCCATTCCGCTCGGGTCTGCGCCATTCGCGCTGGCCACGGACCGAGCGGTCCGCGTGCGCGCCGTCGAGCTCGATCTGAAGACCCATCTCGGTGCCCGCGTCTACCTGCTACCGTGCATTGCCGGGCACGTCGGCGCCGACACGGCCGGTGTGATCCTCGCTGAGACGCCGCACGCCAGCGACACCGTCAGCCTGGTGGTGGACGTCGGCACGAACGCTGAGATCGTGCTCGGGAATCGCGATCGGCTGCTTGCCGCGTCGAGCCCGACCGGGCCTGCCTTCGAAGGGGCGCAGATCAGCGGCGGTCAACGTGCGGCGCCGGGCGCCATCGAGCGTGTCCGGATCGACCGCCGGACGCTCGAGCCGCGCTTCAGGGTGATCGGGTCGGACGTCTGGTCGGACGAGGCGGCGGGGCCGAGTCTCGAGGTCGGCGTGACCGGAATCTGCGGGTCGGGGATCGTCGAGGTCATCGCCGAGTTGTTCCTCGCGGGCGTCATCACGCCGGATGGCATCATCGATGGGTCGCTGATGGCGCGCACCCCGCGTGTGATCGCCGAGGGCCGGACCTACTCGTACCTGCTCCACGACGGCTCAGCTGCCGGCCGGCCGCGAATCGTGGTCACTCAGAACGACGTCCGGGCCATCCAGCTCGCCAAGGCGGCGCTGTATGCGGGCGCGCGACTGTTGATGGACCATCTCGGGGTCGACACGGTCGATGACATCAGACTCGCCGGAGCGTTCGGCAGCCAGATCGATCCGTTTCACGCCATGGTGCTGGGACTCATCCCCGACTGCGACCTCGCGAAGGTCCGCTCGGCAGGCAACGCGGCCGGGACCGGAGCACTCATCGCCCTGCTGTCGCGCACCGCCCGGCAGGAAATCGAGGACGTGGTCCGGACGGTCGAGAAGATCGAAACCGCCGTCGAGCCACGCTTCCAGGAGCACTTCGTGGAAGCGATGGCGTTCCCCCATCGGTCGGCAACGTATACGCATCTCTCCGGAGTGGTCGACCTGCCGTCACGCACCGCGCACGGCGGTGCGGGTGGGCGCTCCGTACGACGGCGCCGAGGGTCGGGCGTGACAGCGCTCCCCGGAAACGGCGCCTGAACCTTGCTCTTCCGTCGCCGGCACTCGATGTCCGCTGCTGCCAGCGAGGCGCTTGCGCGCGTCCTCTCGGCGCCGACGTTCGAGCTGATCCCGCTCAAGAGCGCCATGGACCAGGCCGCGTTCCTGCCGCCCGGCGCGCGGGTCTCGGTGACCTCCTCTCCGATAAAGGGAATCGAGTCCACGGTCGCCCTGGCGGAGCAACTTCAGGCAGCCGGGTTCATCGCAGTTCCACACCTGTCGGCGCGGATGGTGCGCGACCGCGCACACCTCGGTGACATCCTCGCTCGGCTCGAGCTCGCCGGGATCCGCCACGCATTCATCGTTGGCGGCGACGCGAAGGTGCCGGGTGACTTTCCCGATGGGCTGTCGCTCCTGCGCGGGATGGATGAGCTAGGCCATCGCCTGTCGGAGATCGGCGTTCCCTGCTATCCGCAAGGCCATCCATTCATCGCCGACGATGCACTCCTGGACGCGTTGCGTGAAAAGGCGGCGTACGCGAGCTACATGACCACTCAGCTCTGCTTCGATCCTGGCGCGATTGCCGCCTGGCTTGCCGCGCGGCGGTCCGAGGGCATGTCCGTGCCGGTCCATCTCGGCGTTCCGGGCGTCACCGACCCACAGCGACTGCTCGCCATCAGCGCACGGATCGGCGTCGCGGACACTCACCGCTTCCTGACCAAGAACATCCGGTTCGTCGCGCGTCTCGTGCGCAGCGGTGGCTTCTTTCGGCCGGATGGCCTGCTCGAGGGACTCGCGCCGCACATCGCCGACCGGGTCGCCGTGATCGTCGACCTCCACCTTTACACGTTCAATGCCGTCAAGCCGACGGAGCTCTGGCGCCGGCGCTACCTGGCCGGGCTCGATGCCGCCCACCGGTCGCCCTCCATTCCGCCACCATCCGAGGAGTCCAATGAGTATTCCGTCCGACCTTGAGATCGCCCGTTCGGTCGCGCCCCGCCCGATCGCCGACGTCGCCCGAGACCTGGGCCTGCGCGACGACGAGATCGAGCCATACGGGCGCACCAAGGCCAAGGTAACGCTCGAGGCCATCAGGCGGCTCGAGTCCGAGAATCCGCGTGGCAAATACGTGGTCGTCACGGCCATTACGCCGACGCCTCTCGGCGAAGGGAAGTCGACTACCACGGTCGGGCTGGCGCAGGGTCTCAACAGGATCGGCCGCAAGGCTGCGGTGTGTATCCGCCAGCCATCGCTCGGACCGGTCTTCGGGATCAAGGGCGGCGCTGCCGGCGGTGGCTACAGCCAGGTCATCCCGATGCAGGACTTCAATCTCCATCTGACCGGCGATGTCCACGCCATTGGCGCTGCGCACAATCTTGCGGCCGCGTTCATCGACAACAGCCTGCATCACGGCAACCCGTTCGGGATCGACCCCCACTCGATCATCTGGCCGCGCGTCCTCGATATAAGCGACCGATCGATCCGGCGCACGATCATCGGTCTGGGGGGTCGCGAGAACGGCGTGCCGCGCGAAACGGACTGGCAGATCACCGTCGCCTCCGAGGTGATGGCCGTGCTGGCATTGACGAGCGATATCCACGACCTGCGCGCCCGGCTGGGCCGGATAGTGCTGGCCGCTCGTGCCGACGGGACTCCGGTGACTGCGGACGACCTCAAGGTTGCCGGCGCGATGACCGCCCTGCTGACGGACGCGATCAAGCCGAACCTCCTCCAGACCCTCGAGGGCGGCCCGGCGTTCGTCCACTGCGGTCCGTTCGGGAACATCGCCCACGGCAACAACTCTGTGCTCGCCGACCGCATCGCGCTCGCGACCAACGAGATCGTGTGCACCGAGGCCGGCTTCGGTGCCGACATGGGTGCCGAGAAGTTCTTCGACATCAAGTGCCGCATCTCCGGTCTCCGTCCCGATGCGGCGGTCGTCGTGGCGACGATCCGTGCTCTCAAGATGCACGGCGGTGTGGGACGCATCGTCGCCGGCAAGGGGCTCGATCCCGCTTTCGCAGTGGAAAATGTCGAAGCGGTTCGGGCGGGCGGGGAGAACCTCGCCAAGCAGATCGAGAACGTCCTCGCGTTCAACGTCCCGGCGGTCGTTGCGATCAACGTCTTCGCCACCGACACGCCCGCGGAGATCGAGGTAGTACGCGAGGTCGCTCTCGCTGCGGGAGCACGCGACGCCGTGATCGCCACCCACTTCACGGACGGCGGCGCCGGGGCGGCGGCGCTCGCCGAGGCGGTATGGGAAGCGGCGCAGGCCGGGGCGCCCGACTTTCACTTCCTCTACCCGGACGAGGCGCCGCTGCTGGCCAAGATCGAGACGATCGCGACGCGGATGTACGGGGCCGATGGCGTGGATGTGGCGCCGGCCGCAGCCCGGGCGCTGCGCCGATACGAGGATCTTGGTTTCGGGAATCTGCCGGTCTGCATGGCCAAGACGCAGGCCTCGCTGAGCCACGATCCCGCCCTGAGGGGTCGCCCCAGGGGATTCCGAGTTCCCGTCCGGGACGTCGCGCTGTCGGTCGGCGCCGGCTTCATCACACCGTTGCTGGGCGACATCCGCACGATGCCGGGACTGCCGTCCAGGCCGGGCGGGGAGAACATCGACATCGACACCGAGGGCAACATCGTCGGCTTGTTCTAGCTCAGAGCTGACGGTCCTCGGTCCAGCGAGCCACGTTGCGCAGGATCATGTCGGGCCGCAGGTAGCCGTCGGACAGGATGCGGTGGTAGAGCGCCTCTTCGGCGGAACGCACCGATTCGGTGACCGTGCTGCGGTAGCCATCCAGGTCGACATCGACGAGCAGCGGGCCGAGCGCCTCAGCGAGAAGGTCGACAGTCCCGCTGCCCTCGTCGAACTGCTCCTTGGTCCGCCACACGATGTCGGCAGGCAGCAGGTCCTCGCACGCCTTGCGCAGCACCCATTTTTCCACGAGGCGGCCATCTGGCAGTGGCCTGAGCTTCAATTCGGCCGGCACGCTCAAGGCGAGCGCGATGAAGTCAGTGTCGAGAAATGGCACTCGTCCTTCGATGCTGTGGAGCATCGTCAGGCGGTCGACGCGTTGGAGGTTGATGTTGTGCAACGTCGACACCGAGCGACACAACTCCTGATGGAGTGTGGCGGGATCGCTCGGCGTCTTGTGGTAGTCGTAGCCGGCAAACAGTTCGTCCGCCCCCTCCCCAGTGAGGATCACCTTCACGTGCGCAGCGGCAAGACGCGAACAAAAGTATGTCGGGATCGCGC
>JACDBZ010000197.1 GCA_013694645.1 Chloroflexota bacterium | reverse complement strand
TCCAGCTCGTTGCCATCGAAGCTGGCTGGCCGCATAGCCGACCTGGCGGGTGTCGAGCTCTCGCAACCCGGCGAGCGAGACGATATCGCGGAGACCCGGAAGGAGGCGTCCGGCGCCTTGCTCGGTTATGTCATGGCGCTCTCGACCGCCGTCGCCTATGCGGTGCTCCGTCGGGTTGGATTGCGCCTGCCGGTTCCCATCGTAGGACTCGCTATCGGCGGCGTCGCCATGGCCGTTGCCGATTCCACCGCCACGGCGGTGGGCGTGACCGATCCGAGGACATGGGGTGCCTCGGGCTGGCTCGCGGACGTCGTTCCGCACGCTGCCTATGGCATGGTGGTCGCAGGTACGCTCGAGCTCATCGACCCCTGATCCTGCCTACGCGCGCGTCGAGAGGTACTCGAGAAAGCCAAGCTCCCCGGGCGATCTGCCGGCGAGGCTGAGAAGGGTGGCGGCATCGGCCTGCTGCTGCGCGGCGTGGGTGACGATATGCACCAGGTACTGCCAGAGGGGACGCCGACTGTCGGTCAACCCCGAGACCACGTCCGCCGCGAGCAGCTCGTCGCTGAGCTCCTCCAGCCACGCGCGCATATCGGCCTCGTCTCGACTCCAATGCTCGCGGATCGCCGCCACGTCGGGGTAGTCGTCCGGGCTGAGGTCAGCCTCGTCGTCGCTCAGTCGCCCCTGGAGGTTGAGCCGCCAGCTCCACTCCACGTCCAGCTCGTGGACGAGCGTCGCGCGCAGGTCGCGGGTCGTTACGCTTGACGAGGCCACGAACTCGTCCACGCTGAGCTGCTCCGCGGCGTCGAGGATCCGCTGGGTTGCCCAGTACATGTGGTCGAAGAGGGTGAGGAGATCGGCCTTGCGCATCGGCGTGGCATGGTAGCGCTCCGAATCGGAGCCGTGGTGGGTAGAAGTGTGTTATTATGTCACACGCAATGACACACTCTCGTTCCAAGGCGCTCATGCGGACGAACGTCACCCTGCCCGGCCCCCTGTTGGCGCGGGTGGACTCCGTCGCCGGCCCGCGTGGCCGAAGTCGCTACGTAGCGGAAGCCGTGGCCCAGCGCGTGCGTCGCGATGAGCTGGGTGCTGCCATCCGTGAGACGGCGGGGGCGATGGTGGGGAAGCCAGGCTGGATGGGCCCGGACGACGTGATCAGCTGGGTGGAAGGCCTCCGTTCCGAGGACACGGAGTAGGAATGCGCTACCTGCTCGACACGACCCTGATCATCGATCACGCGCACGGTTACGAGCCCGCAATGAGCCTGCTGCATCGGCTGTACGAGCAGGGCGCAGAGCTGTTCATCTGCGACGTCGTGACGTGCGAAGCGCTATCGGGCGGGTCAGATGAGCACCGCGCAGTGGTCTCGCGCCTCATGCAGCCGCTGGAATACGTTGCAACCGATCCCAGCGCGGCTCGGAGGGCGGGCGATGCGCGCTTCGAGCGCCATCGGTCCGGCGGAAAACTTGGACTCGGTGATGCGCTGATCGCCAGCGTGGCCGCGGGCCTTGACGCCACGGTCGTGACGCGAAATCGCCCTGACTTCCAGCGCCACGGAGCCTCCGTCCTTTCCTACTGACCCGAGTCACGAGGAGCCGAGCGGTGAGGTCACGCGGTTCGAGCTGACGGGCGACGTGCGCATCACCACCACCGCCGACGGACGCTCCTCGGCGGTCGTGCCTACCGCGAGACGCAGACGTCACTGCGGGCGACATCGTCCTGATGGAGTCCCGCAGCGTCAGCATGCAGCACGCGACCACGATCGGAGAAGACCTCTACCACCTGCACCTGACCAACCGAGCCCAATGGACCGATGCCGATGGCAGCGGCGACCAGACCTGAGGAGCGCCCGGTGTGCGCCCGGCGTGCGCCCGGTGCACGTATCTACCACCTTGAGCCGTGAACCGGCCCGCAACGGCCCTAATTCAGGCCCGATCCTCGCACCCGGTGCGGCCGGTGCACCCGGTGCACACGATGTGCCTGAACCGCCTCAACTTCGCAGATAGGTGCACGGGATGCACACGGCCGCAATCGATCGCCGTAGCTCCGCCGGACCCGGGTCGGCAACCGACCGATCAATAATGCAAGCATCCATGACCTCCGAGCCCTCCGACCCCACCCCAACCATTCGCGACCGGCTGGAGGGGGCGGTGTGGGGCCACCTCGCCGGCGACGCGCTCGGCGTCCCATACGAATTCCGGATGCCGGAGGGAATCGAGACCGTCGAGTTCCGCGGTGGCGGCGGCCACGGCCAGCCTCCCGGGACGTGGAGTGACGACGGCGCGCTCATGCTCGCCCTCCTCGACTCGCTCACCTCCGCGGGCTTCGACCCGGAGGACCAGGGCAGGAAGGCGCTGGCCTGGGCCGATTCCGGCGCGTACGCGCCGGGCAGCGCCGTGTTCGACATCGGCGGCGCCACCTCCACCGCCATGCGCCACCTCCGCAAGGGCGTGGCCGCGGTGAATGCCGGCCCGTCCGGCGAGCACGACTGTGGCAACGGCAGCCTGATGCGCATCATTCCGGTGGCGTTGGTTGGCCGCGACCTGTCCGATGCCGAGCTGGTCGCCCGGGCCCAGATCGCCTCCCGCGTCACGCACGGCCATCCGCGGGCGCAGGTCGCCTGCGCGCTCTACGTGCTGATCGCCCGGGATCTGCTTCGCGGCGAGACCGATACGGCCGCCATCCTCGAGGCGTGCACCGCTCGCTATCGGTCCGTCCCGGAGGCGCACCTGGAGGCTCTCGAAGAGTTGATCGCGCGCCGCTCGAAGGTTCGATATGGTGCCGGCTACGTGCTCGACACCTTCTGGTCGGCGTGGGAGGCACTGACCGGCGCGGCCTCGTACCGGGAGGCCGTGATCGCCGCGGTGAAGTACGGCCACGATGCCGATACGACCGCCTGCATCACCGGTGGCCTGGCCGGCATCCGATGGGGGATCG
>JACDBZ010000177.1 GCA_013694645.1 Chloroflexota bacterium | reverse complement strand
CCGGCACATTCGGGAGGAGCGTCATGGTCACGGGAGTGGCCGACTCACGGATCGTGGCCGCCAGGCCGTCGATATCGGAGATCTGCACGGCCGGCACACCACCGGCCTCATCCAGCGACGCGTCGATATCAGGCCCGAAGCCCCAAGCGTCGTCGATGCTGAGGAGGTTGGAGACGAACGCGATCGCACCCGCGTCGGCCGCCAGCAGGAGCTGCGCGCCGATTGGGCACAGAGGCTCGTTGTAGTACGGATCCACTGAATCGGCCAGAGCGATCATCCCGGCAGCGCCCTGATAATCGGCATCCTCGCAGCCTTCGCCCGCGTCGAAGACGGTGCCGGTCAGCGGTCCGAGGTCGGCGAGGAGGGTCGGTGCCCACGGTTCCTGGATGCCGGCGAACTCCGTAATGCCGGTCACCGAGCTCGTCACCGTGGCGGTGGAGTGGCCAGGGTCGAAGTCCTCATCGTTCTGCAGGATGTAGCGCGTCCCGCCGGCCTCATACGGGGTCATCGAGTGCGCGTCCCCATCGGCCTGCGCGTTGAACACGGTATGACCGATTGTCTGCGGGGCGTCGAGGTCGCTGATATCCACCTTCACCACGCCGGCGTCCCAATACGAGACGTACGCGGTGGTGCCGGCGTCCGCCGCCCGTACGCTGTGACTGAACATGACCGGGAAGAGCCCGTTGCCCTGGTAGGGGCTCGTGATCGGGTGGCTCTCCTCGTGAATGGTCAGGCCCTGGTCGTAGAGGCGCCATTCCATCACGATCGCCGGATTCTCGGGATCGCTGACATCGGCCACCTGGAACTCGCCGCGCGGGTCGGGCTGCTCCGCCTCCGGATCGAAGTTGAACTCCGCGAATGGGATGGCGAGCAGCGCGATGGTCCTCCCGTCGGCGCGCGACGCCAGGTCGAGCTCATGCACACCCCCAACGGTCGGCAGGAACGCGAGCTCAGATGGATGCGCAGGGTCCGTGACATCGTAGAGTGCCAGCCCATTCTCTCCCCTGGAGCCGCATTGCTGGACGCCGATTCCCAGGACATCGCGGTCGCCGATGCGGGTCACGACCACGTCCTCGAGCGAGGATCCCTTGTGAGCCCCGACGAAGCCGACCCAGCGCGGATCCGTCGGATCACTCACGTCCACGACCTTCACCCCCTGCCCGGTGCACTGTGCGCTCCACGTTCCCACGTAGGCGTGCTTTCCGGCATCGGGATGGTCATACAGATACACGTCGCCGTTCGGCACCCCGCCGCCCAGGTTCGCATGGCCCAGCAGCTCAAAATTATTGAGTACGAGCTGGCTGGGTGGGCCAGCTTCGACAACGGGATCGAGATGATCTCGACCGCCGCCCTTTCCTCCGTGGAGCTGCGGGTCGGAAGCCGCCACGGGCGCAATGCCGATGGCCAGGCACGCAAGGAGGATGGTCAGGGCTCGGGTGGTTCGCATCACAAATCCCCTCTGTCAGGTGGGAGGTCCGGGGCAGGACGGCACTGAACCGCCGCATTGTCCACCCACCGACCGCCGAAGTCCACCCCCATGCCTCACAATTCCGCCCCATGCCTGAAGGCGACACGATCTTCCGAACTGCCGAGGTTCTGCGGGCCGCATTGGTCGGGCGACGAATCACGGCGGCCCGTGCCCGGGCCCAGCCCGGCATGCGGAGCGTGCCGGATCTGTCGCGGCTGATCGGCGCAGTGGTCGCGAACGTGGAGGCTCGCGGCAAGCACCTGCTCATCGGCTTCGACAACGGGTTGACGGTGCGCAGCCACCTGCGAATGTCCGGCTCCTGGCACCGATATCGCCCCGGCGAGCCGTGGCGACGCCCGCTTCGCCAGGCCAGCGCGATCCTCGAGACCTCGGAGTCCGTGGCCGTCGCCTTCAACACGCCGGTCGTTGAATTGCTGAACGACTTCGACCTGCGCCGATCGCGGGCGCTCACCGCCCTCGGGCCGGACCTGCTTTCGCGCTCCTTTGACGCCGATGAAGCCCTGCGGCGACTCCGCGAACGCCATGCCGAGGAGCTCGGCAATGCCCTGCTGGACCAACGAGCGGTGGCGGGGATCGGGAACGTGTACAAGAGCGACGTCGCGTTCCTCGAGGAGCTGGACCCGTGGGCGCCCGTGGCGGCATTCGAGGATGCGGAGCTGTTGGCGGCACTCCGCACTGCTCGGCGGCTGCTCCAGGCAAATACCAGCGGCGGCACACGGGTCACGACGGGAAGCGCGATGCAGGGCCAGGGACTCTGGGTCTACGGTCGGGCCGGCCGGCCGTGCAGGCGCTGCGGAACGCGGATCG
Organism: Chloroflexota bacterium; assembly: GCA_013694645.1. Lineage (GTDB taxonomy): Bacteria > Chloroflexota > Limnocylindria > QHBO01 > QHBO01 > JACDBZ01. Next base: position 1,598 of record JACDBZ010000177.1, on the reverse strand, counting down.
AGGTTCGCCGCCAGGGCGAGCTGGCGCGGCTCACCTACTGGTGTCCTCGCTGCCAGCCGTCGCGGAGTGACAGCCGGCGACCCCACGTGCGGCGTGCGCGTTGACAACCGCTCCCGTGGTGCGCGGTAGCGGGCGGATCGGACGCGCAGAGCACACCGTTGAGCGTGGATCGTCTCGCGAACGTCGAGCGCGCCCCGCTAATGCGCACCACGTGAGCGCTTGACTCCGCGGTGATCTCCAGACTGCCAACTGCCCGCACGATGAGCAGATGACACGACGGGACCGCGAAATCAGGCCTCGATCCGGTTGATGCGGGCGCCGAGGGCGACGAGCTTGGCCTCGATCTGCTCGTAGCCACGGTCGACGTGCTCGATGCCGGAGATGACGGACGTCCCCGTGGCCACCAACGCGGCGAGGATGAGGGTGGCGCCCGCGCGCAGGTCCGCAATCCCGACCTCGGCGCCGTGGAGCGGCGTTGGACCGGTGATCCGCGCGCGACGCTCGTCAAGGAGCTCGATATCGGCGCCCATCCGCGTCAGCTCGCGCAGGTGGTCGAGACGGTCCTCGAAGATCGTCTCGTTGATGGTGGAGACGCCATCGGCCTGGGTGAGCAGGACCGAGAGCGGGGCCTGGAAGTCGGTGGCGAAGCCGGGGTAGGGATCGGTCCGGATGTCGACGGCTCGCAAGGCGCGACCCTCGCCCGCGAGAGATGGAACGGTCAAAGTGGAGGCGGCCGCAGCGGCCTCATGGGAAACGCCCATGCGGTCGCAGACCTCCAGGAATCCGCCGAGGTGCTCCGGATTGACCCCGCGCAGGGTGACCGATCCACCCGTGATGGCGGCGGCGATGGCAAAGGTTTCGGCCTCCAGCCGGTCCCCGATCACGTGGTGCTCGACACCGCCCAGGCGATCCACGCCCTCGATCTCGATCCGGCGCTCCCCCGTGCGTTCGATCTTCGCGCCCATGGAGCGCAGCATGGTGATCAGGTCATCCACCTCCGGCTCCAGCGCGGCGTTGTCGAGGACGGTCGTGCCGCGAGCCAGGGTAGCGGCGAGCATCGCGTTCTCGGTGCCCATGACGGTGACTGTCGGGAATGTGACGTGCGCGCCGTGCAACCCGTCCGGCGGCGCGGAGGCAAAGTAGTAGCCGTTGCGATACACGATCGTGGCGCCCAGGCGCTCCATGGCGTCGACGTGCAGGTTGACCGGCCGACGCCCGATCCGGTCCCCGCCCGGGTTGGGCAGGATCACGCGGCCGACACGCGCCAGCATCGGTCCGAGGAGGATGAAGCTCGCCCGCATCTTCATGCCGGCATCCAGGGGAACGAACGGCCACGGAGCGTCGCGGGCCTGGATCTCGAGGGAATCGCCGTTCACGCGGCGGACCTCGAAGCCGATATCGGTCAGGACCTCCCGCAGGATGGCGACATCGCTGATCTTCGGCACGTTGCGCAGCGTGCACACCTCGTCGGTGAGAACGGCCGCGGCCATCATCTTCAGGACCGCGTTCTTGGCGCCGGCGATGCGCACCTCTCCCGACAGCGGTACGCCACCCGTGATCACGAACTTCTGCATGGACCGATGCAGTCTAGCCTGCAC
>JACDBZ010000147.1 GCA_013694645.1 Chloroflexota bacterium | reverse complement strand
GCACGGCCGCCTGCAACAGTTATGGTGGCGAGATCGCAATGGGCGGCGACGGCATACACCTGGAGAACCTTTCCCAGACCGAGATGGCCTGTGAGGACCCGGCCATGGCCGCGGAAGCCGCGTACCTCGGAGCGATGACACGGGTCCGCCAGATCGCGCGCGACGGAGAAGCGCTCGTGGCGCGTGGAGCTGGGGTCGACCTGCGATTCGCAGCGCTGCCTGCGCCACCGACGTCGGACCTTGTGAACACCAGATGGGTGCTCGACACGGTGCTAGTCGGCAATGTCGCCGCGGCGCCGATGGGAGAGCCGGCGACGCTCGAGCTTCATGAAGACGGAACATTCATCGGGTCGACCGGCTGCCGCACCTTCTCGGGGAACTGGGTGGAGCAGGGAGACCAGATCCAGGCGCCGACCTGGGGCATGAACGAGACAGCATGTCCGCCCGAGCTGAGCGGGCAGGATGACCACGTTGTGAGCGTCATCGGCGATGGATTCATCCCCACCATCGATGGCGAAGTCCTGACCCTGATGGATCCCGGAGGCATCGGCCTGGTGTACCGATCCGGCGAATGAGCGCGCGTGGTGTACCCTGATTCCTTGATCAGATCCACCACGAGGCTCTCCCGCCGCAGCTCCGGCGACCTCCGCGCCATCCGTCATGCGACGACCCGCATCGAGGAGTTGAGCGCGACGCTTGACCGCGAGCTGCTGCGTGAAGCGCGGCCGGAGGAGCAGCTACGGCTGCTGCGCCAGACGACCAGTCAGATCACGCGGACGGCGAACGACGCGATCCAGGCGTACCGGCGCCTGACGGAGGGGCTCCGTGTCGAATCGGAGCGGAGCGACACCGATCCGTCCGAAGCGGCCCGCACCGCCCAGGCGCTGGCTGATGCACGAACTGAGATGTTGAAGGCGCTCGAGGTGGCGAGCCAGCGGTATCCGTGGGCCAAGCCGTGGCGGCCCGAGGAGAGCTGACCGAGTTTCATGACTCCGGACACCAAACGACCCGGCAGGTTTCCCGGCCGGGTCGTTGGGTGTAACCGCCTGTGCCTAGCGGCGGAAGCAGTCGCTGCAGTAGACCGGCTTTGTGCCGGTGGGACGGAACGGGACACGAGCTTCCTTGCCACAGCCGTCGCACGTGGCGCTGAACATCTCGCGAGGTCGGTCGCTGTAGCCACCGCCACCGTAGCCACCGCCACCACCGCCACCGCTATAGCCACCGGTGCTCTCGCCGCGAGCAGCCTTCTTGGCTGCGCGACATGCCGGGCATCGACGTGGCTCGCTGAACTGACGGTCAGCGTAGAACTGCTGGTCGCTCGCGGTGAACGAGAATTCCATCCCGCAGTCAACGCAGGTCAGCGTCTTGTCCTGGTAGGTCAACAAAGAAAAACACTCCTTCTGTGCGGCCTCAGCGAGCCATCTCGCCGTTAAGACCGTGAGAGGAGCGTTCGTGCTGCCGCGATGTTATGCCCAAGCTGGGCGTTGCTGGGACGAGCGTACCACGGTTTTCGTGCTGCGTCATCATCAATTTTGTGGCTGAATATGGTGACCTCGAACATGACGACTTCTCGCGAGATCCTGGCTCTCGTGCCGATCGGCGACGATCCGGAGGTGGGTCGCTGGCTGGCAGCGCTCGAGGATGGTCGCCGCGACACGCTCCGCGAGCTCGAGGGCGTGACGCCGGAAATGCTTGACTGGTATTCCGATGCGCCACGCAACAGCATCGGGACGCTGCTCTACCACATAGCTCTGATCGAGGCGGCGTGGGTCACCGAAGAGATGCTGGCCCTGACCGACGAGCCATCCGACCTGGCGGCATTGCTGCCATGGGCGGACCGAGACGACGGCGGCCACCTGTCGCCCGCCGATGGGCTGAGCCTCGACGCCCATGTGCGGCGGCTCGCCGGCGTGCGGGCATGGGTCTTGGAGCATCTGAGTTCCATGACCAACGAGGAGTTCCACCGCGTACGCTCATTCGAGCGTTATGAAGCGGCCCCCGATTGGGCAATCCATCACATCCTCCAGCATGAAGCCGAACACCGCTCCCACATTGCCTTGCTGCGCGACACGTTCGCCGCGCGATGAGGCGCGCTCGCGCCCGCTTCTCCCGCCTGGTGCCGGACGGCGCTGCGGTACTCTCCATCCTCATCTTCGGCAGCTACCTCATGGGCCTGCTGCGCGATCGGATCTTTGCCCGCAGCTTCGGTACCGGTTCCGAGCTGGATGCATACAACGCCGCCTTCGTGTTGCCGGAGCTACTCCTGGATGTGTTGGTCGAGGCAGGACTCGCGGCGCCCTTCATCCCGATCTTGATGCGACTGCGCACGGTGGGGGATGGGCGCGAGGGGGATCAGTTCGCCCGCACCATTCTCACCGGGGCGGTGACGGTGATGGGCGTGGCGGCACTCGCCATGTTCATCTTTGCCGAGGCCACGACCGGGCTCATCGCGCCGGGTTTTTCGGGGGAGCAGCGCGAGCTCTATCTGGCGCTCTTCCGAGTCATGCTTGTCACGCCGATCCTCTTCGCCGCATCGCTCACACTCGGCCAGGTGCTGCTGGCCGAACAGCGCTTCTTCTGGTATGGAATCGCGCCTCTTCTCTATAACGCGGGGATCGTTCTCGGCACCGT
>JACDBZ010000130.1 GCA_013694645.1 Chloroflexota bacterium | reverse complement strand
CGCGGTTGACCTCGATCATCCGGGCAGATGCCGTGACAACGGCAGCAGGGCAGCGGTAATTCGTCGCCAGCATCACGCGGCGCGCATCCGGGTAGTCGAGGGAGAAGCGCAGGATGCGACGCACGTCAGCGAGGCGCCAGGCATAGATGGTCTGGTCGTCATCGCCGACCACGAACAGGTTGTCCTCCGGTGTCGCGAGGAGGCGAACGAGCCTGAGCTGGGCCGCATCCACGTCCTGGAATTCATCGACGCAGACGTGGCTGAAACGCGTCTGCCACCGCAGTCGGAGGCGAGGATCGGTTGCGAGCAGCTCGCACGCGCGCACCACGAGGTCGTCGAAGTCCACGGCGCCCCGAATGCGCATGAGGTCTCCGTAGGCTTCCAGGACCAAACGGGCTTCTTCGGGTGGCGATCGACCCTCGATGTTCCAGGCCGAGAGGATGTTCTCGAGCTGAGACGGGGCAGGGCATGCGACCGACGGCGCCTCGAGCATCACGCGTCGGCGTGCCGCGCGGAGCAGCGGAAGGCGGTCTGCCACGACGTTCCGACCCTCGCCGACATCGAGCAGGACCTGTCGCGCAAGGGCGTGAAGCGTGCGCACCTCGATCGCCCGGGCGGCCGGCATGGATGGCGCCAGTCTGCGTTCGATGCGGCCTGACAGGTCGAGTGCCGCGTCGCGATTGAAGGTGACGACGCAGATTCGCTCGGGAGGAACGTCGCGCGACAGGAGGACCGCCAGTCGGGCGACCATCGTGGTCGTCTTTCCGCTGCCCGCAGGCGCGATGATCTGCGCGGGCCCGTCCGGCAGCGTCGCCGCGGCCCGCTGTTCGGGGTCGAGCGCCGCCAGGATCGGATCGAGCGCGAGGGAAGTGGCAGCTGAGATGACCATCGGCGCATGATCGCGATCGGCGATTACCAGCCGATCATCGGCGGCTTACCGGCCCAGGCCGTATCCTGTCCGTCGTCGCCCACCTGACCCGTTGAGGACCGAGCAGATCCATGAGTCACGCTTGAGACGACAGGCCAACGACGCCCGCGGCGACGACACGCTGCCGTACGATCGAGAGCTGATTCGCTCGGGTGGTGCTTCCCAACGGGGCGACCGGCGCAGACGGGCCTCGTTCAAGCCGCCCCCGCGCGGCCGGGCGCCGCGAGCGCGTCGTCGAGGCTCCTTCGGCCGGACGCTGCGGATCATACTTCTGCTGATACTGCTCGTGGTCATGGTGGGCGGCGTCCTGCTTTTCCTGCGTGCCGCGACCTTCAATGCGGCCGTCTCGAGCGCCCCGTTTCCGTCGACCGCGCTCCTCTGGGACCTGAACGGCAGCGAGCGCGTCAACGTGCTGATGGTCGGGTATGGCGGCGGCGACCACGACGGCGCGTACCTCGCCGATTCAATCCAGGTTCTGTCAATCGATCCTGCGACCGACGCGACAACCACCATTCCCATCCCCCGCGATCTGTGGATCGAGGGGGTCGAGGCGTTCAGCCAGACCGGCAAGGTCAACGAGGTCTACGCCGTCGGCCACGGGTCGGTCGACGCGGACGAGGCCGGGCGCCTCGACAGCGCCGGGTCACTCATGACGGAGGTCCTATCCGAGGTGACCGGCCTGGAGATCGACCATTGGCTCGCCATCGACTTCGCCGGGTTCCGAGAGATGGTGGATGCGGTGGGCGGGGTGACCGTCGACAATCCGGTCGGCTTCGAGTACACGACCATCGAGGAGTTTCACCGTGCCGGACGGTGGGAGATGGGCGGCTTTCCGGTCGGCGAGATTCACCTCGAGGGTGAAGAGGCGCTCGCCTATGCACGCGCTCGGTACACGAGCGTCGTCAGCGAATCGAACGATTTCGCAAGGTCGGTGCGGCAGGCTCGTATCCTCGGCGCGCTGCGCACGAAGATCGGGGCCGGGGGCATCGGCTCGATGGGGCCTGGGCTGGATCTGATGGACGCCATGGAAAGTCGGGTACGCACCGACCTGTCCGCCATCGACCTGTTCATGCTCTCGTCCCACCTCTCGAGCGATCGCCGCGTCGAGCTGAGCGAGGACGTCGTGCTCACCGCGACCACGAACACCATTGGCCAATACATCCTCGTCCCGCTCCGGTGGAACGGTCCGGGTGACTACGGCCGGCTCCAGTCCCACCTCGCGTCCGAGCTTGCCAGCTCGGTTGAGCCCGGCCCGGTCGATGCGCCGTAGCCGGCGGCTCCGACTCGCAGATGCTCCCCGCCTCATTATCGGCGGCGCCGTCCAGTTTGCTTCTCT
>JACDBZ010000129.1 GCA_013694645.1 Chloroflexota bacterium | reverse complement strand
GACGTGCGTCGCATCCTGCGCTTCTCCCTCGACTACCCGGATGCGCGCCGCGTGATGCTGGCGACGAATTACCGCTGCCCTGCTGCCGTTGTCACGGCATCTGCCCGGATGATCGAGGTCAACCGCGAGCGCTTCGACAAGCCCATCCGTCCGTCCGCCAACGCGACGCGCGCCGACGACGCGATCACGGCCTGGAACACTGCCGGCCCGGCCTGGGCGGATGCGCTCGCTCGCCTCGCGGCTATCGAGGATGCGGCCAAGCGAACCGTCTGCTTCCTGTCGCGTACCCGCGGCGAGCTGACGCCGATCCTGCTGGCATTGGTGCACGCGGGTATTCGGCACACCACGGCGATTCCACCGATCGTGGAGAACGAGCGACTGATCGCGCTCGTGGATTCCGCGCGTGCTCTCGACACCGCAGAGCATCCATTCCACGTCCTTCGGCGCCTTCGGAACGGTCGTGGCTGGTCGCGGGACAATCCGGCGTCCGACCTTCTCGGGGACGAGGACCACGCCGCGCTCGACGCCCTACTCGGATGGACGACCGGCTTCGCGCACCTGACCTCCTTCGTGGCCGCCCACGATGCCGCGCGTTCGCGGGTTGCGGCGTTGCGCGATCCGACCGCAACGGTCGAGCTCGCCACCGTGCATGCGTCGAAGGGACGAGAATGGGAGACGATCGTGCTGATCGGCTTCGAGGCCGAGCGGATCCCCAACCGACGGTCGATCACCGATGCCGATGAATCCGACCGCGCGCTGGAAGAGGAACGTCGCCTCGCCTATGTCGCCCTGACGCGGGCAACCCGGCATCTCATCCTCGCCTTCGACCCCAGCCGTCCGTCACCGTTCCTCGCCGAGATGGGACTCACGCACAGTGTCGGTTGATCGCGCGACGCTGGCCGCCATCAGGTCGCCGCGGACACGGGCTCGCGACGACGGCGGCGCGGGGTGTCGGGTTCGGGCGAGGACGAGGGCGCATCCGGCATGCCGAGGACGGGGCGCAGGTAGCGGCCGGTATGAGACGCCGCGTTCGCCGCGACCTCTTCGGGAGTGCCCGCGGCAACCAGCTCGCCGCCCTTGTCGCCGCCCTCGGGCCCCAGGTCGATCACCCAGTCGGCGGTCTTGATCACGTCGAGGTTGTGCTCGATGACGACGACCGTGTTGCCGCTCTCGACAAGCCGCGAGAGGACCTGGAGCAGTCGTGCGACGTCGTCGAAGTGGAGGCCGGTCGTCGGCTCATCGAGGATATAGAGCGTCTTGCCGGTCGCGCGCTTGGAGAGCTCCGTGGCGAGCTTGACGCGCTGTGCCTCACCTCCCGAGAGGGTCGTCGCCGGCTGGCCGAGGTGAACGTACCCCATTCCCACGTCGAACAGGGTCTGGAGCTTGTTGCGGATCGAAGGCACGGCTTCGAAGAACTTCAGTGCCTCCTCGACCGTCATCTCGAGGATCTCGGCGACGTTCCTGCCCTTGTAGTGGATCTCGAGCGTCTCGCGGTTGTAGCGCTTGCCCTTGCATACCTCGCACGGCACGTACACGTCGGGCAGGAAGTGCATCTCGATCTGCACGATCCCGGCACCCTGGCACGCTTCGCAGCGGCCGCCCTTGACATTGAAGCTGAAACGTCCCGGCTTGTAGCCGCGCAGTCGTGACTCGGGCACGGCCGCGAGCATCTCGCGCAACGGGCTCCACAACCCGGTGTAGGTCGCAGGATTCGAGCGGGGCGTACGACCGATCGGCGACTGGTCAATCTGGATCACCTTGTCGATCAGCTCAACGCCCTCGATGCGGTCATGCCTGCCCGCCGGCTCGCGCGATCCCCAGATTCGCTGCGCGAGCGCCGGGTGCAGGATCTGCGTCACGAGGCTCGACTTGCCCGATCCGCTGACCCCGGTCACCGCGACGAAGCGACCGAGCGGGAAGGCGATGTCGATCCCCTTCAGGTTGTTCTCGCGCGCGCCGCGAACGACGAGCGCGTCCCGCTTGCCGTTGCGCCGCGTGGCCGGAATCGGGACGGCCTTCTCGCCGCGCAGGTAGGCCCCGGTGATGGAGCGACGATTCTCCAGGAGCGCGTCGAGTGGGCCCGAATGAATGAGGCGACCTCCATGCTCGCCTGCCGCCGGACCGATATCGACGATCCAGTCCGCGGCACGGATCGTCTCTTCGTCGTGCTCCACCACGAGGAGCGTATTGCCCAGCTCGCGCAGCCGCACCAGCGTCGCGATCAGCCGAGCGTTGTCCCGCTGGTGAAGACCGATCGAAGGCTCGTCCAGGATGTAGAGCACGCCCATCAGGCTCGAGCCGATCTGGGTGGCGAGGCGGATCCGCTGCGCCTCGCCGCCGCTCAGCGTGCCGGAGGCGCGGTCGAGGGTGAGGTAGTCAAGGCCGACATCCACGAGAAAGCCGAGTCGTGCACGGATCTCCTTGAGAACCTGGCGCGCAATCGTGTTCTCACGCTCGCTCAGGCGCTCCGGCAGTTCGTCATACCAGGCCAGCGCATCCGTCACCGATCGGCGCGTCGTCTCGATGACATTCTTACCGCCCACGGTGACCCACAGCGACTCCGGCTTGAGACGCATGCCGTTGCATGTCGGGCAGGGCTTGTTCGTCATGTAACGCTCGTAGTCGGCACGCATCGTGTCGGATCCCGTCTCGCGGTGCCGGCGCGTCAGGTTCGGAACGATCCCCTCGAACGCCGTCTTGAAGGTGTGGATATTTCCGTTGCGGGCCTGGTACTTCACGCCGATTCGCTCGCCGCGGTTGCCGTGCAGGAGGATGCGGCGCGCGTCGTCGGACAGGTCTCGGACCGGGACATCGGTGCGGAAGTGGTAGTGCTCGGCGACGGCCTCGAGGATCTTGCTGAACCAGCTCTCCGTGGCGGCCATGCGGCGCCAGGGCAGGACGGCCCCCTCGTCGATCGAGAGCGCGTCGTTCGGCAGGACGAGATCCGGGTCGATCTCGAGGCGTGAGCCGAGCCCGGTGCAATCCGGGCAGGCGCCGTGGGGCGAGTTGAAGCTGAAGTTCCGCGGCGCAAGCTCCTCGAACGAACCGCCGTGCTCCGGACACGCGTATCGCTCGCTGTACAGGCGATCGGCTTCCTTCGACGGCGCATCCGGCAGGTTGAGGAGCAGGAGCCCATCCGTCATGCGCAGCGCCGTCTCGATCGAGTCAGCCATGCGTGTGGCGTCGGGGCGCGCATTGCCGTCATCATCGGCCGCGCGCACGACCAGCCGATCGACGACCACGTCGATGCTGTGGTTGTACTTCTTGTCGAGCTTGATCTCCTCGTCGAGATCGCGCAGCTCGCCGTCGACCCGGACGCGGATGAACCCGGCCTGCTTTGCGCCGGCGAGGAGCTTCTCGTGCTCACCCTTTCGGTCACGGACGAGTGGGGCCATGACCATCACCCGCGTGCCCTCAGGCAGCCGATAGACCTGGTCGACCATCTGCTCGACGGTCTGGCGCTCAATCTCACGACCGCAGACCGGACAGTGCATGCGACCGATGCGCGCGAAGAGGAGCCGCAGGTAGTCGTAGATCTCCGTGACGGTTCCCACCGTTGAACGCGGATTCCGCGACGCGCCCTTCTGATCGATGCTGATCGCCGGGCTGAGCCCGTCGATCTGGTCGACGTCCGGCTTCTCCATCTGCCCCAGGAACTGGCGCGCGTACGCGCTCAACGACTCAACGTAGCGGCGCTGACCCTCGGCGTAGATGGTGTCGAACGCAAGGCTCGACTTCCCCGAGCCGGACAGCCCGGTGATGACGATGAGCCGATCGCGCGGCATCTCCACGTCGACGTTCTTGAGGTTGTGCTCGCGCGCGCCGCGGACCACGATCTTGTCGGAGGGCATCGGATCGTCATCCTAGCAGGAACGGGACCGATGTGAACGCCTGTTCGATTTGTCCAGGAGGGATACGGCAAATATTGATCGGTTACGTGGCGTCCGGGTCGGACCAGCGCAGTTGGCAGCAGCCCTGCGTTGGCGGATGCTGAGCACTGGTACTCGACCAGTACGTATGGGGCAAGTGGAACCGATGTTCTCGGTGGCAATCAAGGGCTACGGCATCGTCATCTGGGATGGCGATGGTGAGTGGCGCACGTTCGCGATCACCGACTCAAAGAACGCGATGTTGGCCGCGCGCGTCGAGTCCGCCCTGGGCGTCGTTCCGGCCCTCGCAGCTGAGGGCGACATCCGCGAGGCGCTCCTCTCGCTCTCCGGCGCGGCACTGCTCTCGGCGGACTGTGAGCATGGGCCGGGCGAGTGCGACGGAGAGGCCAACCTTTACTGAACTTGGTCCGTCCACTGCGACGGATGACGTATTCAGTCGAATGGTTAGCGGTGCTACCATCCCACTCCCGCCCGCCTCCCTTCTTGAGCACACGCTGTCTGCCGATGCCTGACGAACTCGCCATCCATGCCCGCGGAGTGACCCGCGTCTACAAGGCAAAGCCCGATCCGGTTACCGCCCTCGGCGGCGTCGATCTCGACGTCGAGCCGGGCGAATACTTCGGGCTGCTCGGTCCAAACGGCGCAGGCAAGACAACCCTGATCAAGATCCTGACCACGCTCCTCCTGCCGACGAGCGGAACGGCGAAGGTGGCGGGATTCGACGTCGTCCACGAAACGGCGAAGATCCGTCGCGTCATCAACATGGTGGCCGGCGGTGAGCAGTCTGGGTACGGCCTCCTCACCGTCCGCGAGCAGCTCTGGATGTTCAGCCAGTTCTATGGCCTGCCGACGCGTGAGGGGTGGCGGCGCGTGGACGAGCTGATCGAGATCACCGGCCTGACCGAACAGCGCCAGCAGAAAGTCCGCACGCTCTCCACCGGTCAGCGCCAGAAGCTGAACTTCGCGCGCGGCCTGCTGAATGACCCGTGGGTCCTCTTCCTCGACGAGCCGACCCTCGGGTTGGACGTGGCTGCGGCACGAGACCTCCGCGAGCACACGCTCTCGTGGAAGGCAGCGGCCCCCGGGCGCACCCTTCTGCTCACGACCCACTACATGGTCGAGGCCGAGCAGCTGTGTGACCGCATCGCGATCGTCGATCGCGGCAAGATCCTAGCGCTCGGCACGCCGGAGGAGCTTCGCCGTCGAGTGCAGGCAGAATCGATCTTCCGTCTCGAGCTCGACCGACTGCCGCAGAACGGAGGCATTGCCGGAATCGCGGCGCTGCCGGGGGTGGTTTCGGCGGTGCGTGCCGACGAGGAGATGGCCGACGGGGCCGCGTCCGATCGAGTGGCGCTCAAGGTCGCCCTGGCCGACGATTCGGCGTTGACGAGCGTGGTCACGGCGGTGGCTGAACGTGGCTCGCATCTCGTGGGCCTGGCCAAGTCGGAGCCGAGCCTCGAGGATGTCTTCGTCGAGCTCGTCGGGCGAGGTTTCGGTGATGAGGACGGCGACCAGGAGCCTGCCGCATGAGCGGCTACCACGGAGCACCGGCGACAAATGCGAGTGAAGCCGCGGACTGGTCTACCGGTCGCGTCATCCAGACGAACCTGCGCGCCGTGCTCGGGCGTGCGTATCCGCGGGTGATCGGGCTGACCCGCGAGCCATCGTGGCTCTTCTTCGAGATCTTCCTCCCGTTCCTGGCGGTGAGCGCATTCGTCTTCGTCTATCGCGCCCTCGAGGCTCCCGAGGAATTCATCGGCTTTGTCGTCCTCGGCGGCGCCATGACCTCGTTCTGGCTCAACGTCGTGTGGATGATGGCCGCCCAGTTCTACTGGGAGAAGGACCAGGGCAACCTGGAGCTCTACTTCACGGCGCCGATGCACCTGATGAGCGTCCTGGCCGGCATGGCCATCGGCGGGCTGGTCATGACGAGCTCGCGAGCGCTGGCCGTCATAGGCATCGGGTCAGTGCTCTACGGTGTGACCTATGACATCCAGCAGCCATTCCTGCTGGCAGGCGTCTTTCTGCTGACCATGATTCCGCTGTACGGCATGGGGATGCTTTTCGCGTCCCTGTTCCTGCTCTGGGGCCGTGAGGCCTTCCACCTGGCCCAGCTCCTCCAGGAGCCGATCTATTTCCTGGGCGGCGTGAACTTTCCACTGCGCGCCATCGGTCCCATTGCCGGTGTGGTCATGGCCACGCTCCCGCTCGGGGTCGGACTCGACGCGATGCGTCAGCTGGCGTTCGCCGGCAGCGGAGTAGAAGGCGTTCTGCCGGTCGGACCCGAGATCCTCATTCTCATCGCGATGGGCGTCGTGTTTCTCGTCTCGGCGCGACTCGCACTCGGATACCTCGAATTTCTGGCCAGGCGCGAAGGCCGGCTGACACTGCGATGGCAGTAACCGATCGGACCGCCCCGGTCCGCGGCTTGACCCTGGGTGACGCGTGGCGCAGCTTCCGCACCGCCATCGGCCTGGGCTGGGCGATCGAGTCGAACTGGTCCGATCCGTTCCTCTTCGCGATCTACACCATGGCCAAGCCGCTCGCCGCGGCCGGCATCCTGGTCGTCATGTTCCAGGTCATCACCCAGGGACAGAACACAGAGTTTCTCCAGTTCCTGATCGTGGGAAGCGCCCTCTGGAACGTCGTCTTCGGCGTGATGAGCGGGCTGGTGCAATCGATCCTCGAGGATCGGGAACGTTACCGGATGATCAAGTACGTCGTGGTCACTCCCACGTCGCTCTTCCCGTTCCTTCTCGGTCGATCGCTCGCGCGTGTGGTCGTGTCGTTCGTGGCAGTCATCCTGACGATGCTTGTGGGGATCGTGTTCCTAAACGTGCAGCTCCAACCGAACCTGCTGTACCTCATTCCGGCCACGGTCCTGGGCGTAATGGCCGTGATGGCTCTCGGCGTATTCATGGCCGGCTGGTGTCTCCAGCTCCGACAGGAGGCCTGGTCCTACCCGGAGGCCATCGCCGGCGCGCTGTACCTGATCTCCGGCGCGATCTTCCCGATCGACATCCTGCCCGCCTTCCTTCACCCGATCGCCTATGCCTCCCCAACCACGTGGTGGCTCGAAGCGTCGCGCCGCGGCCTGCTGGGGCACGGCTCGCCCGGCACGCTGGGCGACCTCTCGGATGGAACGGTGATGCTGCTGCTGGCCCTTTCGACCGCGATCGTGATTCCGGTAGCGCTGGCCGCCTTCGCCTGGTTCATGCAACGTGCCCGACAGGCCGGGCTGCTCGACATGACCACGGGGAGCTGAGCCCCG
>JACDBZ010000119.1 GCA_013694645.1 Chloroflexota bacterium | reverse complement strand
TCGTTGCCGGCCGCCACCATGCGCGCCAGCAGCTCCTGGAGCTCGAGTGCCTCGGGGGTCGTGTTGCGCGCCTCGTTCGGCCGCACGCCCGCCCCGACACCGGTGAATACCGTACCGATCTGCCCCGGCCGCCGCCCGCACGCCCGCAGCACCTCGGCGGACAACGCGGTGACCGTCGACTTCCCGTCGGTGCCCGTCACGCCGATCACCGTCAGCTGTTCCGACGGACGACCGAACCAGGCGTCCGCCGCGTCGGCCACGGCCCGGCGCGTGCGATCGACCACCAGCTGCGGCGTGCCCACGTCGGGCAGCTCGCGCTCGACGACCAGGCCGATCGCTCCCCTCTCGACCGCCCCGCCGGCGAAGTCATGGCCGTCGACGTGCACGCCCGGGACGGCGAAGAAGAGCGTCCCCGGCTCCACGCGGCGAGAGTCGTAGGCGAGGTCCCTCACCTCCCCGACTGGAATCCCGATGACCCTTTCCGGGGCGATGATATCGGTGAGAGCGCCGAGTCCCATGCGCCGCTCGTCGGTCATCGGCGCAGGCGGCCGACCCAGCCGCGCATGATGCCCGTCGCCGCGCGCAGGCGGTAGAGAGTTGGGTCGGCGACCAGGTCCCAGCTGCCGGCCCAGACGACCTCGACGCCGCCGAATCCCTTCTTGAACATACCGACGCCGTGCCACGCATGGTCCGGTCCGGCACCGGGTGGCGCGACGCCCCACAGGTCGTGGTGGGACACTCCTCGACCGCGGGCCAGCCGCATCATCTGCCATTGCAGTGCGTAGCTTGCGTACCGCTTCGCCTCTCCACGCTCCTCGCGACGCGAGCCACTGAAGAGGTAGTACGAGCGCGCTCCCTCGAACACCACCATGCCCGACGCCAGCAGCTCACCCTCGCGACGTGCCTCAAGGATCGCCGCTCGTCCGGCGCCCGCCAGCGCCCGCCACGCGACCCGGTAACGCTCGAGCGGCGGCATCGGGAAGCCGGCGCGGCGCTGCGTTTCGCCGACCAGCCCGTGGAGATCGTCGATCGCACGCCCGTCGCTGCCATCCTCGACCGCGGTCACGGAGACGCCCTCCCGCTCGGCTCGGCGCACCGCGTAGCGGGTGTCCTTATCGAAGCTGGCGAGCAACGCTTCGTCGTCGGAAAGCTCGACAATTCGGGTCTGCCCGACCTGGAGCGTCTCGGGGACATATCGCAGGCGTCCGCCACGGATGACGCCCTCCTCCAACACTCCCAGCGCGAGACGCGGCTCGAGCTTGACGGCGATGGCGCGATGCTGTTTCGCCGCGACGCGCAAACCGATCAGTAACGCGCGCACCCGCTCGGCCGCAGCCGGCGAGCCCCAGTCCAGCACAGGGCCGTGCGGGACATACCAGAATGACCGGCCGGCCACCAGGGATCGCTCCTGCGCCGCCACGATGGCGACGATCGCCCCGTCCTGCTCCAGGAGATAGCGGCGCTGAGGCTGCCCGTCGAGCTCCGCGACCTCGCCCCAGGCCCAATCGTGGAGGAAGTCTCCCGCCGGTGTCGCGGCGAGGAACGCCTGCCAGGCGTCGGCATCGGCTTCGATCGCTGGCCGGAACCGCATCACGCGTTTCCCCCGCGTCGGCGGCGCTGAAGGACGCCGCGCAGCTGGTCGAGCTCGGGCGAGTGCAGCGCCGCGGCAACGAGCACGAAGATGGTGGCGCCTGCGGCGGAGAGGAGGAGGAGCGCGACGAGTCGTCCCACGGCATTGTCGAGGATGCCACGGAGCGAGCCTTCGAGGAGCGTGAGCCCACCGAGCATGAGCAGCGCGGCGGCCAGGCCAGCCACACCAGAACGTACCACCGTGCGCATGATGGCGGCCCCGTCCACCGACTCGATCCGTCGACGCAGGAACCAGAGCAGTCCGATGACCTCGAGGACGGCCGCGATCGAGAGGGCCAGCGCCAGACCCTCGACCCCCATCGGCCCGACCAGCATGGCCATCAGCGGGACGTTGATGGCGACCGCCACGATCGCCCATGCGACCGGGGTCTTCGTGTCCTGCATGGCGTAGAAGGCTCGCGTCAGCACGTGGACCACGATGTGTCCGACCAGGCCGATCGCGAAGAAGAGGAGGGTGCTCGCCGTGCGCTCGGTGGCCGATTGGCTGAAGAGCCCGTACTGGTAGAAGACCGAGGTCAGCGGCTCCCGCAGCACGATCATGATCGCGGTCAACGGCGCAGCCACGAAGACGAGCACGCGGACGGCGTTGACCACCTGCCGCCTGATCTCGCCGATACGCCCCAACGCGGCATCCTGGCTGAGGGTCGGAAACAGCGCCACGGCGATGCTCACGCCGATGACCCCGACCGGGATCTGACTGAGCTGAAACGCGTAGTTGTATGCCGTCAGACTCCCCTCCGGCAGGCCGGAGGCGAGGACGGTGCTGACCAGGAAGTTGATCTGCCCGGCGGCCAGGCCCAGCGTGCGAGGCCCCATCAGCCAGGCAACGCGCCGCACGCCCGGGTGCGACAGGCCGATGGTGAGGTCGTATCGCTGTCCCACCCGCGCCAGGTTCGGCAGCTGCACAGCGAGGTGCGCCAGCGAGCCGATGGCGACCCCCACCGCAAGACCCTCGACGCCCATGATCGGCGCCAGGAAGACGGCAGCCAGGATGATCGCGAGGTTATAGAGGAGCGGCGCAATGGCGGGTACGGTGAACTGCTGATAGCTGTTCAGGACGCCGGTGACGACAGCACCCATGCCGATCAGCACCGGGCTGATGAGCATGATGCGCGTCATGCGAATGGTGAGCTCGGTGGTGGGAGCGTCGAAGCCCGGCGCGACGATCGGCACGAAGAGGGGCGCGAAGATGGCCATCACCAGGCTGAACACGGCGAGCGCGATGAGGACGAGATTGATCACGCTGCTTGCCAGCTGCCATGCCTCTGCCTCCTGGCCGCGAGCGCGATAGCTGGAGAAGACGGGGATCAGGGCTGCGGAGAGTGCGCCGGCGACGACGAGCTGAAAGATGGCATCGGGGATGCGGAAGGCGGCGAAGTACGCGTCCAGCTCCCGGCTGGCGCCGAACTGCGAGCCGATGACCAGGAGGCGGATCCAGCCGAGGAGTCGACTGGCGAGAGCCGCCACGGTCAGGATGAGGCTCGCGGTAACGAGGACCCTTCCGGCCGAGAGCCCGCTGCCACCGGACTCGGAACCCGGCTCCGGCGGTGGCGCGACCGACGGCGTCGGACCTTCGCCGGCTCTCGTCACCGGCCGGACCGCCCGGTCGAGCCACGCCCGGCGCGCGGATGCGCGTCGCGATAGGCGCTCCGCAACGCGGCGTCGGAAACGTGGGTGTAGATCTGCGTGGTCTGCAGGTTCACGTGCCCGAGCAGCTCCTGGACCACGCGCAGGTCAGCCCCGCCTTCGAGCAGATGGGTGGCGAATGAGTGGCGCAGGGTGTGGGGACTCGTGCGGTTCGGGGCTCCGGCGGCCTGGACCCATCGCCCGATCACGAGCCGCGCGCCGCGAGCACTCAGCGGCGCTCCGTTCGCGTTCAGGAAGACCTCGCCACCAGCTCCGCTGCCGCCCTGCCGTCGACCTGCAAGGAGCGGGCGCGCGTGAGCCAGGTAGCTGCGCAACGCGTCTGCGGCCGGCAGCCCGAACAGGAGCTCCCGTTCCTTGTTGCCTTTGCCCACGACCCGCAGGCGGCGACGCTTGACGTCGATGCGGTCGACGGTCATGCCGGCAAGCTCGCTGATGCGCATCCCCGTTGCGTAGAGCAGCTCGAGCATCGCACCGTCGCGCCTCGCAAGTGCCTCGTCCCTGCTTGGCAGTCGGCGCGGGGCGGTGACGAGCTCCTCGGCTTCGTCGACGGAGAGGACGCGAGGCAATCGTGACGGCCGTCGTGGGGCGCGCACGCCGGCGAGCGGGTCTCTCTCGATGCGCCCATTTCGAAGGGCGTGCCGGTAGAGCGATCGGACTGCGGCCAGGCGGCCGGCGACCGAAGTCGCAGCAAGGCCGCGGTCGGCGAGCGTGGAGAGGTAGGAGCGAATCGTGGTCCGCTCTGGAGAGCGCCAGTCCACGCCACGGGCCGACAGAAAGGCGAGGAACTCCCCCGCGTTGCGGCGGTACTCGACTACGGTGCCCGGCGACGCGTTTCGGCCCTGCAGGTTCGCCAGGAAGGAGGCGAGCGCCCGCGCCGAGTCGGCCGGCAGCTCCCGGATCGCAGCTTCCTCAGTCGCCATTCGTGCCAGCCGCGGGGAATGCCGGCATCACGCCTGACGCTTACGGGCCGCCGGCCGACGTGTCGTGGCTCGTCGTGCACCTCCGGGACGCCTTGGCGCGGGCTTGGGTGTCCGTGGGCTCTTCCTGGCGCCTTCACGTGCGCCGAGAAGGTCCACGGCGGCCTCCAGCGTGATCACGTCGGCGCTCATGTCCTTTGGCAGCGAGGCGTTCGTGGTTCCATCGGTGACGTATGGTCCGTACCTGCCCTCGATGAGCTGCACCGCCATCCCGGACGCCGGATGTACGCCGAGATCGCGCAGGACCTTCTTCGTGGCGGCACGCCGCGAACGCTTCTCCTGACGCAGCAGCTCGATGGCCTCATCGAGCGTCACTTCGAAGACCGCCGCGTCGGATGCCAGCGATCGAAACTCGTCGCCGCGTTTCACATACGGTCCGAACCGGCCGAAATTCGCAGCGATCTCTTCACCGGTCTCGGGATCGCGCCCGATCAGCCGCGGCAGCGAAAGCAGATCGAGCGCGCGCTGGAGCGTCAGGGACGCTTCGCTGTCGTCTCGGACGAGCGATGCCCGACGTGGCTTCTCCTTGCTGCCCTTCTCGGGCGTCTCGCCGAGCTGCACGTATGGCCCGTACCTGCCGGTCATCAGGTAGACGGGGAGTCCCGAGGCGGGGTCCTCCCCCAGGCTCGGAGGTCCCTTCGCTCGCGACTCGGCGAGTTCGATCGCGCTTTCCAGGGTGAAGTCGGCCGGCGGCGTCCCATCCGGCACGGACGCGTTCATCGCGTCATCCCCCCGGCCGATCTGCACGTACGGGCCGAACTTCCCGATGCGCACGACCACCGGCGCCCCGGTGTCAGGATGCTGACCGAGTGAGATCGAGGGGTACTCGATGTGCGACTCATTCTCCACGAGGGGCCGCAACCCGGGCCATCGTCTCCCGCCGTCGCCGTTGTAGAACGTGGCGAGGAACTGGTCGCGTTCTCGCTCCCCCTTGGCGATTTCGTCGAGGTTCTCCTCGATCTGCCCGGTGAAGCCGAGCTCGACCAGGGCGGCGAAGTGCTCCTTGAGCAGGTGCGTCACGGCGTATGCGGTGAAGGTGGGAACGAGCGCCTTTCCCTGCCGCCAGACGTATCCGCGCCGCTCGATGGTGGAGATGATCGAGGCGTACGTCGACGGACGGCCGATGCCATCCTCCTCAAGGCGCTTCACGAGCGAGGCATCGGTGTACCGCGCCGGAGGTGACGTCTCGTGACCCTTGGCGTCGAGTGCTGCGAGTACGAGCGACCCATCGGACGAGACAACGTCACCAACGTTGAGCTTCGGGAGGACAGTCTCCTGGTCGCCGAGCTCGGCGGCTGGATCGTCGGACCCTTCGACGTAGGCGCGAAGGAACCCCGCGAACTCGACAGCCTTTCCGGACGCCGTGAACACGCACGGCCCATCCGGCCCCTCGGCCGTGATCTCGAGCGAGGTGCGCAGGAGGCGGGCGTCGGCCATCTGCGAGGCGACCGCGCGCTTCCAGATCAGGTCGTACAGGCGGCCTTCGTCGCGGCCAGCGTGCTGGCGAAGCCCGTTGGGTGTCTGGCCGAAGTCCGTCGGCCGGATGGCCTCGTGAGCCTCCTGGGCATTCTTGACCTTCGTCCGGTAGTGACGCTGCCCGCCGTAGTAATCGGCGCCATAGAGAGACCGGATAGCACCGGCCGCCTCCCCCAGGGCACGCTCGCTCAGCGTGGTGGAGTCCGTCCGGTGGTACGAGATGATGCCTTCCTGGAAGAGCCGCTGAGCGGCGTTCATCGTCCGGTCAGCAGAGAAGCCCAGCTTCCGGTTGGCTTCCTGCTGCAACGTCGATGTGGTGAACGGCGCGGACGGCGCCTGTGTGGCGGGCCGCTCCTCCACCGAGGTGACCGCCCATGGAAGCCCCTCCCTCAGGGTATCTCGCAGCTCCGTGGCCGCACGCTCGTCCAGCAGGCGCAGCCTGGTGTCCTTCAGCGCGCCCGTTGTCGGGTCGAAGTCCCTGCCGGTTGCGAGCCGCGCCGATCCGGCACGCGCGAGCGTTGCCATGAACGACGCGTCAGCGGTGCTCAGGTGTGCTTCGAGGTTCCAGTAGGCGCTCGTACGAAATGCCCGGCGCGCTTCTTCGCGTTCCACGATCAGGCGTACCGCAACGCTCTGCACGCGCCCGGCGCTGAGTCCGGTCTGCACCTTCTTCCAGAGCACGGGCGACACCATGTACCCGTACAGCCGGTCGACGATACGCCGGCTCTCCTGCGCGTCGACGAGCTGAAGATCGATATCGCGCGCCTCCGCGATAGCCTTTCGGACAGCCTCCAGCGTGATCTCGTGGAACTCGATGCGGCGGACGGGGACCTTCGGCTTCAGCACTTCGCGCAGATGCCAGCTGATCGACTCGCCCTCGCGGTCGGGGTCGGTGGCGAGCAACACCTCGGGGGCGTCCTTCACGGCGGCACGCAGGTCACGGATGCGGCCCGCCTTGTCACGCGAAATGACGTAGTACGGCCGAAAGCCGTTGTCGACGTCGACCCCCATCCGACCCCAGGGCTTGTCCTTGATCTCAGCGGGCACTTCACTCGCATTCTCGGGGAGATCGCGCACGTGACCAACGCTGGCCTCGACTCGGTACTCGTCGCCAAGGAGACGAGCGAGAGTCTTCGCTTTGGCCGGCGATTCGACGATGACCAGTGCCTTCGACATCGGTGTCAACTCCAGATGGCGCTGAGAGCGATGCACGGCCCCGCGTCGAGCCCGATCGCCATCGCGCTGGGTGGCGACGTGATGAGGGAGTATCCGACGGCCTGATCGTTCTGAGGCATACGGTCAGCGAGTGTAGCACCGGCTCCGTCCCGGGCCGCCGATGGCAGGCCGGCACGACGAACCCAGCCGGTGGAGGGACGGAGGTGCCGGCACGACGTGCGGACCGTCAGGCCGGCAGGCGATCAGTCGACGAAGTTCCAGGTGATGACCGTTCGACCACCAACCGTTGCGATCCCGACACCCATCCGACGGGCGTTCGGATTCAGGATGTTGGCGATGTGGTTCCACTCACCCGGGTAGGGCTCGGACATGAATTGGGCATGACACCAGTCCAGGGTCGCCTGCTCGCTCAGGCCGATGTGATAGCACTGGTTCTCGCCCGACCAACCGAAGCTGACGCCACCGGCGCGCAACCGGGTCTCGCGGGTGCTGCCATTGAGGCCGACGTGGCTGAAGTAGCCATTCTGGGCCTGGTCCCATGCGTGTGCCGAAGCGACCGCCGAAACGCTGGCATCCAGGACCACCGGCGCGAACCCGTATGCGGCTCGGGCTGCATTGACCTGGTTCAGGGCATAGCCCGCGAGGCTCGATGCAGGCGCGGCGGCGGGCACCACCGGAGCCGGTGCGGGTGCCGGAGCCGGTGCGGGTGCCTGAACCGCGCTGCGCACCGAGGTCGGTGCACGGATGGCAGCGATCACCGGATCGGCCTTTGTCCTGAATGAGAGGGATGCGTCGATCTGGTTGCCATCCGCATCGCGGGCTCCACCGTCAAAGGCGACCTCGAAGGTGCGGCCCCCGGGGAATGTGCTGTCAGGGGTAAAGACCAGCTGCGTGCCGGCCTCGTTCCACTCGACAGTGCCGCCAACGAGCGCATCGGTCGTTGTATCGGTCAGGCCAAACGCCTTGTTCGTAGCCTTGACGTCCATCGGCTGACTGAACCAGATCTCGACGGTTGCCGGCTCAACGTCGGAGGCATCGGCCTCCGGATGCGTGTTGGTGACCTGCGCCCCGGGCTGGACGATGAACGAGAAGTTGCCCTTGCCACCCATCAGATTGCCGGCGCGATCGTGCGAGCCGATCAGGCTGATCGTGTATCGGGTGCCAGGCTCGAGCCGTTCGGACGGGCGAAAGACCAGGTCGCCGTTCTCCCAGGCGAGATCGCCGGCGACCTCCGGGCTGATCGCGAAATTGGACTCGACATCGAACGGGTTCATCGCCTGGGCGAAGCTCACGGTGATGGCGCTCGTGGCGCTGACGTCCGTCGGCGTCGTGGTGGGCGGAAGCGCATTCGCCTCCGCACTCAGCGCATCGGCATCCAGGACCGCGGCGGCCATCGCCTTATCTTTCTCGTCGTGATTCGGATCGGCGAGATTGTCCTCCGCAAGGCGCACCTGGAAATCGGAGACGGTGGGCGCCGTCTGCGTGGTGAACGCGTATCGGGTTGCGCCTGACATGGTCCGACCGTCGGTCTGCACAGCCGATCCGCCGATCACGACAAGGTAGGTCTCGTCGGTGCGCCAGCGCCGTTCTGGCGCGACGGTCAGCTGATCGAGTTCGGCGTTCCAGCCCAGCTCAACCGGCTCAGCGGGGAGAATCTGCACGGCGTCCTCGACAGAGCCCGGGTTCATGGCGGCGTCGAAGGCGATGGTGACCGGGTCGTCGGTGGCGACACCGATCCCGATGTTCTGCGGCAGCAGAGACATGGGAACGACCGAAGCCGATTCGGGACCAGCCCGGGTCACCGTCGACTGCTGTTGACTGAGGGCAATGATGAACGTGAACGAGAGGGCTGCCAGCGAGACGCGGGTGACGGCTCGATGGCTGCTCAGCAGCGTGCCGAGCGACTCGAACGGGGCGGCCATGGCCGCTCTCACGGTTCGGATCGGACGCAATAGACAGACTCCATGGGGGATTCGGGCCGCCCCTGGGGGGCACGAGTGGCGGCGGCGAGTGGAGGACCAAGGATAGCCCAGGCGTACCGGTCTGTCACATGACCTTCGCAAGCCGCTTGGCGGCGACGGTCGGATGGAAGGTGGCCCCGCCGAATGGATTCACGAGACCTCGCGCCTCGAGCATGGCCAGCGCACTCGCCACAGACGCGGGCTGCTGACGCGTTCGATCGACCAGCTCCTCGATGGAGCCACTGCGCTCGAGCAGGTGTCGGAGGACCTGTCCTTCAACCTCGGACAGGGCGTTGACGGTCGGCGGTCGCTCGCCGCGCGCGAGGCCGATCTGACGAAGCAGCGAGGCGCTCGAGGTCACGAGCGTCGCCTGGTGGTCCGCGATGAGCCGGTTGCATCCACGCGAAGCCATCGCGTCGATCGGGCCGGGAACGGCGTATAGCTCGCGCCCGATGGCGTTCGCGGCCGCAGCAGTGAGCAGGGCGCCAGACCGGTCGGGCGCCTCGACCACCACCACCGCCTCGGCAAGGCCCGCGATGATCCTGTTGCGACGCGCAAAGTCCGGGCGCCCGATTGATGCACCGATTGCGATCTCACTCACGATGGCGCCGCCGCCGCGCAGCAGGTCGCGAGCAAGCTGACGGTGTCGTGGCGGGTAGATGCGGTCGATCGGGGACGGGAGGACGGCGATGCTGGGTGTTCCGGCCGCCACTGCCGCGTGATGTGCAGCTCCGTCGATGCCCAGCGCGAGTCCGGAAACGACCACCACTCCGGCACGAGCCAGGTCGTCGCCGATCTCGGTCGCCACCGACATCCCGTACCCGGAGGCGCGACGCGTGCCCACGATGGCGACCGCCCGCTCGAGGAATACGCTCTGCGGGCCGATCACGAAGAGGGTCGGCGGTCGTGGATCCAGCGTGCGGAGGGCAGGCGGATAGGCGTCATCGAGACCGGTGACGACGCGCCCGCCGACGCGCTCCGTTGCCTGCTGGAGCGAGCGGGCGACCTCTCGCGGGTCAGCACGCCAGTGCAGCTCACCGCCCGGTGCCCCCTGATCCCCGAACGGCACGAGGTCCCGCAGCGCGGCGGGTCCCGCCCGCCACATGGCAGCGGCCGACCCATACCGGGCGAGGAGCCGGGCGAAGCCAGCCGGTCCGACGCCGGGAACGAGCGACAGGGCGATCCAGCAGTCTCGTTCCGTGGCACGAATGCCCGCGTCGGACCCGGCGCCCGCGCCGGTTGGTCCATCGGTCCCGACGCCGATCATGCTCGCATCTCCTTCGGCCGATGAAGGAGCGCCTCGTCCAGGTGCTCGGCTTGCACGAGGGTCGAACCCGCCAGATCGGCGATGGTGCGTGAAACGCGCGCCGCTCGGTGCAGGCGGCGCATCGACAGGCCCAACTGCCTGGCACGGGTATCCAGCTGGGCCCGAACGGCCGCCGAGAAGCCCGTTCGATCATCGAGCAGCCCTGGCGGGATGTCGGCGTTCGCCGATCCCTGGCGCTCGGCCTGCCTTTCCGCGGCGATCACCACGCGGGCGAACACGGCACTCGAGTCTTCTGGTGGCCCTGTGCGCCTGAACGAACTGATCGGCGCAAGGAAGACGATCATGTCGAGCCGGTCGCGCATCGGTCCGGAGAGACGGGCCTGGTATCGGCGACGCATGCCGTCCTCGCAGGTGCACTCGTGCCCATCCACCGCGAACCAGCCGCATGGACACGGATTGAAGGCCGCCAGGAGCATGAAGCGCGCAGGCAGCGCGAGCACTCCGTTGACGCGAGCGATCGTAACCGCGCCCGAGTCGATAGGCCCGCGAAGGGCGTCGAGCGCATCGGCCCTGAATTGAAGCGTCTCATCGAGAAAGAGCGCCCCGCGATGCGCAAGGCTCGCCTCACCCGGACGGATCCGCGGGCCGCCCCCGACGAGCGCCTGCATCGAGATCGTGTGATGTGGAGCTCGAAACGGGCGTCGCAGGCTGACCGACGCCCGTGGCTGCGAGAGGCCGGCAACCGAGTGGATGCGGCTGACCTCCGCCGCCTCCCGTTCGTCGAGCAGCGGCAACAGGGCGGCGGCACTCCTGGCAAGCAACGTCTTGCCCACCCCGGGCGGGCCGGTAAAGGCCAGGTTGTGCCGTCCTGCTACAGCGATCTCCAAGGTTCGCCTCCCGACCGCATGGCCGACGACCGACGCGAGGTCCGGTGCGTCGTCCGGAGGTGCCTCGGCATCGCGTCTCGGCGTTCCCTCCACGATCAGCTGCTCCAGGCCGGCCAGGTGGCGTGTCACCTGCCGGAGCGCCCGCGCGCCTCGCACGCGGATGCCCTGCACCACGGCGCCTTCCGCGGCGTTTTCGACAGGCACGATGGCGTCACACGCACCTGCCGCCTGGGCCGCCGAAACGAGTGCCATGACGCCCGGCACGGGCCGCAGCGATCCATCGAGAGCCAGCTCCCCGATCAGGGCGGTTCGTGCGAGCCGGGAGGCATCCAGCTGATCGGACGCGACGAGAACGCCGGCCGCCATTGCCAGGTCATGCCCCGTCCCCTCCTTGGGCAGGTCAGCCGGCGCAAGATTGATGGTGATGCGTCGCGATGGAACCTCGAATCCGGAATTGCGCAGGGCCGCACGCACGCGCTCGCGCGCCTCCAGCACGGCGCTCCCCGCCAACCCGACGATCGTGAGGCCCGGGAGGCCGAAAGCGACGTCAACCTCGACGCGTACCGGCACGCCGTCCACGCCAACGATCGATGCGCTCAGCGCGGTGGCAAGCATGGCGGCTCCTCGGGGAGGCGAGGATGGCTGCGGGGGGCAGTGCCGGTCGCCCGCCTGCTCGCCTCCCTACTAACCAGCGGCGACCGGCACCGCCAAGCCTAGGGAGCGCCGATTACCGGGCGCTTAGGAGCCGCTTACCGGACGGATGTCGGGATCGGGCATCAGGAGCCGAGCTCGGTGGCGAACTTCGCGTCGAGCTCGGTGGCGAACTTCGAGACGCTCTGGCCCAGCGGGCCATCGGGTCGCGACGACATGAACGGCTCACCCGAGTTGAGGGCGCTGATCGCGCCGCGGTACTCGTTGATCACCTGGTAACCGATCCTGCGGCCGAGGGCCGACTCGGCGTTGTCGACATTGATGCCGGTGAATGCGTTCGATCGGTTGAGCACCAGCTGGATCTTCCCGCGCTCGTAGCCGAGCGACTCCATCGTCTCGATCACGAGGCGGACGTTCTTCAGGCAGGAGAGGTCAGCGGTCATCACCACGAAGATGACATCGGCCTCGTCGAACAGCTGCAGATTGAAGTCATCGATCGACTTGGCCATGTCGACCACCGTGTAGTCGTAGGCCTTGCGCATCAGCGCCAGGATGTTGGACAGCGCGCGCGGATCGGCCCGCTGGCGCTCGACCACCAGGTCGGCCGATTCAGGGTTCGGCGGAGCCAGCAGCAGCTGCATGCCGGCGTGGTGCGACACCATCAGCTTCTTGAGCAGGTCGGCGTCCAGGTCGGGCTCGCTGATGGCGTTGACGATCGAAGACGAGTCGAGGCCGAGGTCCAGGAAGACGCGCATGTCGCCGAACTGGAGGTTGGCGTCGACGAGGGCAGTCTTCCGCTTCAAACGCCCGGCCAGGGCGATGGCGGTGTTGATGGCGATCGTGGTCGTCCCCACGCCACCCTTCGCGCCATAGAAGCACGCGAGTCGTCCGAGCGTCGCCTTCTCGGCGTTCGGCTTTCGCTCCTGCCCGCCTCCCGAGCGCGCCAGGAGGGCCTTGATGCGGGCGATCAGCTCGAGCGGGTGGAACGGCTTGACGATGTCGTCATCGGCGCCTGCGCGAAGCCCCTTCACGCGCTGCTCCACGTCGGCCTCGGCGGTGAGCATGATGATCGGAACGCGCCGGCCTGCCTTCTCGGCTGCACGGATCTGCTGGGTCGCCGCGTATCCATCCAGCCGCGGCATGGCCACGTCCATCAGGACCAGGTCCGGAGCGATGGACGCCGCCATCTCCACGCCCGCCTGCCCGTCGGAGGCGACGTGCACCTCGAACCCCTCCTGCTTGAGGGTGAAGACCAGGACGCGCTGGATATTCAGATCGTCGTCGATGACCAGGACCTTGGTGGCAGCCAATCTAAGACCCCTGACGATGATGGGACGGCGCGATTATAGAGGTCGAACCGCTCCATTCCATGAACCGATGCGTAGGGCCACAACCCCATCGGTACCCCCCCCGGGGCACCTCATCCACCTAGTCCAGGTGGCGCTCCAGGAAGGCGAGCACGCGGTCACGATATGCGACCGGGTCGACGGCGTATGCCTCGGCATGACCGGCGCCCTCGACCACCACGAGCTCCTTCGGCTCCCCCGCCGCCTCGAACAGGCGACGGCTCTGCGTCCAGCTGATCAGCCGATCCTCGCGCGGCGCAATCACCAACAGAGCCCGCGGCGCGATCCGCGCCACCGCGCGAATCGGATCGGTGAGGCGCGAACGCGCCCGCAGCATGGCGCCACCGACCACCAGGCGCGCGCCGATGCTCGACAGTGGATAGCCGGCCTGGCGCATGCGACTCGCGACCGGATGGTGCAGCTCGGCGAAGGGCGCATCGGCGATAACGGCCGCGACCGGAAGGTCAGGGGCCGCGAGCAGCGCGATGGCCGCCCCCATGCTGACCCCGAACAATGCGGTCGGGCCCAGCCCGCGACTCTCGACGAAGCGCACGGCGGCAGCCACGTCGCGGCGCTCGTGGGCGCCGAGGGTGACCATGTCGCCCTCGCTCTCACCGTGACCCCGAAAGTCGAACTGGAGAACATGATGCCGCTGCTGCAACCACGGCACGAAGGCGGCGAGCTCCGGCAGCCGATGGCCCGAGAATCCATGCATCAATATCACGGCGGTCCGCGTCTCGCGCGCGGCGGGGATCAGCCAGCCGGAAAGGGTGACGCCGTCATCGGTCGTGAAGCGAACCGCTTCGAACTCGAGGCCGATGTCCGCGGGGGTCGCCGGTCCTCCGGCGGGATCGGGCCTGAAGGGTCGGACCTCGGGCCGCACGAGCAGGCGCGAACCCCGCACGCCGACAAACGCGAGGTAGACACCGGCGGCCAGGCCGGCCGAGCGGCCGGCCGCGCGCAGGACGTCGCGAATCATTCGACCTGCGGCGTCCTCGGCTGATCCACGACCGTGCTGGCTGCGGGTCGCATCTCACGCATCGCCGCGGTGATCGGTCGGGTCAGCTCGGAGAGCTCCATCGGCACGATCCACTTCGTGCTCTCACCGGCCGCCAGCGACTTCAGCGCCTCGAGGTACTGAAGCGCCATGGTCTTCTCGTCGATGCCGCTCGCGGCGCCGAAGATCGTCTGCAGCGCATTCGCATAACCCTCGGCGCGCAGGATCTGCGACTGCCGCTCGCCCTCGGCACGAAGGATGCTCGACTGCTTGTCGCCCTCCGCCACGTTGATCGTGGCCTGGCGCGTTCCCTCGGACTCGGTGATATTGGCGCGCCGGTTGCGCTCGGCGCTCATCTGGCGGTTCATCGCGTCCTGGATGTCACGCGGCGGCACGATCTCGCGGATTTCGACGCTGGTGATCTTGACTCCCCAGCGCTCGGTCACCTCGTCCAGCTTGGCACGCAGGATATGGTTGATCTCCTCGCGTTTGGCGAGCACGTCATCGAGCGGGATGTCACCGATCACGGCGCGCAGGGTGGTTGCGGCCAGCGCCTGGGATGCACCGGTGAAGTCGACCACCGCGGTGACCGTGACATCGGGCTGGAAGACCTTCGAATAGACGAGGAAGTCGATGCTGATGGGCGCGTTGTCCTTGGTGATGCAGGTCTGCTGCGGCACCTCCAGGAAGCGCTCGCGCAGGTCGACCTTGACCGCCTGCTGCACGAACGGGATCAGGAGCACGATGCCCGGGCCGCGCGAGCCCTGGAGGCGTCCGAAGAAGAAGACGACCAGGCGTTCGTACTCGCGCACGATGTGGACGATGCTGAACAACAGCCACAGCCCGATGGCCAGGCCGATGATGAGAAAGATGAGACCGCCGAAGTCTTCAAACATGGTGTGTCGCTACCCCTCCGTTGCTCCCCCGCCGCCGGCGGGCGCCGGCTCGACGATCAATTCGAGTCCCTCGACTCCGATGACGCGCAGCGGAGTCCCCGGTCCGATCTCGGCATCTCGGCTTCGAGCTGACCAGCTCTCGCCGCCAGCATAGGCGATCCCCGTCGGGCCGATGAGGGTCTGCGCGGTGCCCGCGGAGCCGACGAGTGCCGCAATCGGCCTGTTCGCCACCCCGCCGGTGCGACGCATTCCGAGCATCGCACGCACCAGCACCCAGATGTAGACGACCCCGACCGCGACCACGATCGCGATCAGCCACGGGCTGACGCTGACGTCGATGGCATCCACGCCGGGCTCCACGCCGGTCCACAGCGCGAAGGCTCCCAGCACGAACGCGATGATCCCGCCGACCGTGAGCAGGCCGTAGCTGGCGACCACCAGCTCCAGCGCGAACAGCCCGATGCCGATCAGGATGAGCAGCAGCCCACCCACGTTGAGCGGCAGCGCGTTTGAGCCGATGAAGGCCAGCACCAGCGCG
>JACDBZ010000070.1 GCA_013694645.1 Chloroflexota bacterium | reverse complement strand
CGAGAAGGCGAGCGTCCACCCTGCGCTTGCGCAATCGGTGGTACGCCTTGAGCAGATGGATCAGGCCCTTGCGCTCCTCGAGCCGCCCGACGAAGAGGATGTTGAGGGTCCTGCCGTCGCGCAGCTCTTCATAGGGCTCGGCATCGGTGAATCGGTCAAGGTCGACTCCGTTGGGGATGATCTCGTAGTCGCTGGGAAAGTATCTGTTGATGAAGTGGCGCGCTGCCCCGGAGACGGCAATCCGGCCGTGGAGCAGCCCGGGCAGACGGCCGGCGAAGCGCCTGCCGATCCAGTAGGAAGGCGAGAAGCCGCCGAAGGCGTGGAATGTCGCGATGTTGACGGTCTTGGACTGGTCGAGGACCGTCGGCGACAGGAATGGCACGAACGGCTCGTGGAAGTGGAGGATGTCGAACCTGTGCGCCTCGAGCACCTCGCGAGCCTGGTGCTTGAACCGCAGGCCGAGGGTGACCCGGCCGACCGACCCGTTGGTAGGCGCCGCCCAGCCGGTGCCGAGGCGGATGACGTTGCCCTCGCTCTCGCGCTCCCTGCCGTACTTGGAGGTGATGATCCAGACGTCGTGGCCCATCCGGCGCATCGCCTCGTACGTGTACCGCACGTGCTCGTTGACGCCGCCCGGATGCGGGTAGCCGTACGGGCTCACGATGCCGATCTTGAGCGGAAGTCGAACGCGACCGCCAGGCTGAACCGATGGCGCCGTCGCGGACGGCGCGGACTGAACCGATGTCACCGCCACTCTCCCGTAGGCCGCAGAGTATG
This sequence comes from Chloroflexota bacterium, assembly GCA_013694645.1. GTDB lineage: Bacteria > Chloroflexota > Limnocylindria > QHBO01 > QHBO01 > JACDBZ01. The sequence goes on along the minus strand of JACDBZ010000070.1, from coordinate 18,472 downwards.
GCGCAGGTGCCTGAGCTTGGCTCCGAGCTGGCGCCGATACACGTCGACGTTGTGGAGGCTCGACCAGAACGTGCCGTCAGGCCGCGTGGTGCCTGCGGCCACCGCCGCCCGGTAGTCGTCCGCGGTGGATCCGGGGAACCAGGTCCAGGCGGTGCCGATGCCCTCCGGGACATGCGCGTCGGAATTGCCGACGGCAGCGAGCCGCAGCACGCGCGAATTGAGCCCATCACGGGTCGAGCGGCGCGCGCGCCCGGCCGCCGACGGGTTCATCAGCTCGATGGCGTCGATCCGATGACGCGGATCGATGGCGTGATGCGTCGCCAATAGGGAACGGATGCCGAGTGAGGGCGTCAGCGGCGCCATCGGGTGGGCGGCGATCGCGATCCCACCCTGGTCGTGGATTCGCTCGAGCGTTTCGGGCAGCGGCCGCAGCGCGGGGATCCGCTCGCTGATGAAGAGCGCCAGCACGTGGCCTCGACGTGTCGTGATCTCCTCACCGACCACGAGCTCGAAGGAGTAGGCGCCAGCGTCGTGGATCTCGCGGGCACGGAGCGCGCCGTCGACCCGCTCGTGATCCGTGATGGCGATGACGTCGAGATCGCTGTGGCTTTCGACGTGGTCGAGCACCATCCGAACTGATGCCGTCCCATCCGAGTAGAGCGTATGCAGGTGCATATCGGCCTTGCCGAGGTCTCCGCCATTTCGCGTCATGGCGGCCGTATTCGCGTGGCCACCAGATTCACACGGTGGCCGCATGCTGAGACGAAGAAGCCGATGTTCGCCTCGAACGAGCGTGCGGGAGCGCCAGATTCATCCCCGAGCAGGCAGGACGGTGTTTTGGCGCGGAGTGGCGCTGTCCGGTTCACGTTCGATGTGAATCTGGCGGTGGGGTGTCGTGTCATGCGCGGAGGTCCGGCCAGAAGGGTTGGAACGAGCCCCACCATTGTTCGGGCGCATCGCCGATGTCGCGCTCGATACGTGTGGCAATCGCGGTTGCCAGCGCCGCGGTGTCGGCCCGCCGATTCCCGGTCGACGGCACGGGGAGCATCTCGGCTTCGACCCGGAAGCGGTCCGGGCCGATGCGGAGGCAGCGGCCGATCATGACCGCGGCGCGGAATCCCACCACCAGCGCGGCTGGGCCGAGCGGCACCGTCGTGGGGTGGCCGAACATCGCCACCGGGTGTCCGTCGCCGGCGAGGTCACGGTCGCCGATGATGCCGACCGTGCCACCAGCCCGCAGCCGCGCGGGGAGTGCGCGTCGGGCGTGGCTCAGGGGAATAAGCTCGACGCTGGCGCCGCCGCGTCGAGCGGTGAGGAAGTCGAAGAGCGCGTGGGGCTCGATCTCCTCGACCGGCGAGAGCGGATGGATGCCATGTGCCGCGACGAACACCCCGAACGGCTCGAAGTTTCCCAGGTGCGAGCCGATCAGCACGCCCGGTCCGGCACGCAGCGCCGCAGCGATCGCATCCCATCCGGGAACCTCCACGATCTCGTCGATGCGATCGACCGGGTAATGCGGTGCCCGAAGCAGCTCGACGTAATAGCGGGCGTGATTCCGGAAGGCCGAGTGCACGAGATCGCGCAGCGGGCGGCCGTGGGTGGGCCGGTGTGTCGCCGCGCAGACGCGCACCAGGTTGGCGGTCACCAGCCGACGGCGAGCGGGTGCCAGGCGGTACCAGGCGTCCCCGGCCAGGTCCGCGAGCGCATACGCCACGCGCGATGGCAGGGCGGCAACGATGCGGTCCGCGATCTCGAGCGCCAGGCGGAGCATCACGCGGAGGTCTTGGTCCAATCATCGCCGCGGCGGGCGGCCGCGAGGGCGGCGATGGCATACGCGCGGTCTGCATCGGTCTGTGGCCAGACGGGTCTGAACATGTACCACTGGCCGGGGTCCTCGCGGATCACGCCGCCGAGGGCATCCGCCACCGCCTGGGTCGCCCGGTGAATGCTGCTCGGATCGTCGCCCTCACAGTGGATGAGCGGAAGGCCGCGAGCCAGGAACCGATCGCCACGGATTCGACGACAGGCGACCGGCATGAGGGGAGCCCCTGTCCTGGCGGCCAGGCTGGCCGGTCCGAGTGGGAAGGTCGTGGCCTCGCCACAGAACTCGACCGGCACGTCGCCGCGCCGATACCCGCCATCACAGAACAGGACGAGGTTCTTGTTGGCTCGCAACGCTCTGAAGAGGCCGCGAAGGTTGCGCCACCCTATCAGGAAGATGTGCTGTCGTTCCCGAGCCGCCTTCATGTGCTCGTACAGGCGACCGTAGGTCGTATCATCGGCGACGACGTGCATCGCCTCGTTGATGAGCTTGAGCGCTGGACCGATGAAGTCCATCCCGCCCACGTGGACGGTGCAGGAGATCACCCCATGCCCGCTCTGCCGTACCTCGTCGAGCATTTCGGGATTCTCGATCCGCACGATCCTCGCCGTCACCTCCGAGGTGAGCTCGCCGATGCGCATCATGTCGACGAGGTACTTCGCGTAGTTTCGGAACGCACGCCGCGCCGCCGCGGCGACGCGCGCATCGTCGGCCGGCAGGCGCATCGGCCTCGCCAGGTTCTCGCGAGTCAGCCGGCCCTTGGGACCCGCCAGGTCATAGGCCACGTTGCCGACTGCCGCCGCGGCTGGCAGGACGAGCCATCGCGGAAGGGCGTTGATGACACGCTCGGCCGCCCGGTAGAGCCAGTAGATGAGCAGCTCTCGCTTCCGCTCGCGCGGTTCGCCGCCCGTGATCGCAACCACGGATCGATCCTACGCGACTTCAGCCGCCGCGGCCTTCGCCTTCACCCTGGTGTTGGCTGCGGCGACCTTCCTCGCCTTGCGCCCGCCGAGCTTCTCGGTGCCGACGAGCGTCTCGTTGTCGTCGCCACGGATGAAGTCCTCCACGCGGTCATGAGCGATGTCGTCATGGATCTGGATCGGCGGCGACTTCATGAAATACGAGCTCGGCGCGACCAGCGTGCCGGCCAGGCCGCGGTCGAGACCGAGCTTCGCGCAGCGAATCGCATCGGTGATGACACCGGCGCTGTTCGGGCTGTCCCAGACCTCGAGCTTGAGCTCCAGGTTCAGCGGGACGTCGCCGTAGGTGGTGCCCTCCATCCGGATGTGGCACCACTTGCGATCTTTCAGCCAGGGCACGTAGTCCGAGGGTCCGACGTGGATGTTCTCGTCGCCGATGTCGTAGTCGATCATGCTGGTCACCGCGTTCGTCTTGCTGATCTTCTTCGACTCGAGGCGTTCGCGCTCCAGCATGTTGAGAAAGTCGGTGTTGCCGCCGAAGTTCAGCTGGTACGTTCGATCGATCTTCACGCCACGGTCCATGAACAGGCGGGTCAGCACGCGGTGCGTGATGGTGGCGCCCACCTGGCTCTTGATGTCGTCACCGATGACCGGCAGGCCGGCCTCGGCGAAGCGGCGCTGCCAGTACGGCTCGCGGCCGATGAAGACCGGGATCGCGTTCACGAAGGCGACGCCGGCCTGGATCGCCTGCTCGGCGTACCACTTGGTGGCCTGCTCGCTGCCGACCGGCAGATAGCTGACCATGACGTCGACCTCGCGCTCCCTGAGGATGTTCACGATGTCGGCGGTCGGCCCCGGCGCCTTCTCGATGATCTCCGAGAGGTACTTGCCCAGGCCATCGTGGGTCATGCCGCGCTCGACCGGGACGTTGAGCTTCGGAACATCGGCGAAGGTGAATGTGTTGTTCGGCTCGGTGAAGATGGCTTCCGACAGGTCCTTGCCGACCTTGTTGCGGTCGATATCGAACGCGGCCACGAACTCGATGTCGCGAACGTGGTAACCGCCCAGGTTGACGTGCATCAGGCCCGGGATGAAGTCGCTCTGGCTGGCACCGGCGTAGTGGTACCGGCCCTGGACCAGGCTGCTTGCACAGTTGCCGACGCCCACGATGGCGACCCGGATCCTGCCGTCGTCCGACCGATGACCATTGGTGGCGGCCTTGCCATTCTTCGAAGCCACGATGCGTTCAGTGCTCCCTGCTGCGGATTGCCACGGCCTGGCTGAGGCGCCAGACGTGCCAGATGCGCTGGATGACGGTGACGATGGTGAGCGCTGCGATCAGGAAGAGAATGCCGATCAGGGCGGGCGTGTAGCCGAGGCCTGCGAGCACCACCCCGGCGATGATGAGGACGAGCCGCTCCGTCCGCGGTGCAAGGCCGACACTGGCCGAGAGGCCGATTCCCTCTGCCCGCGCTCGGGCGTAGCTGACCAGGAATGAGCCGGTCAGCGCCACGAGGATGGCCAGGACCGGAAGCATCGGCTGGTCGAGCGTGCTGAAAAGCCAGGCCGCGATACCGATATACAAAATCGCTTCGCTCACCCGGTCGAGGGTCGAATCGAGGAAGCTGCCGAAGGCGGTTTCGCCGCCCTGGGCGCGGGCCAGCGCTCCGTCGACCGCGTCGAGCAGTGAGCCAGCGCTCAATACGGCCGCCCCGACAAGGAGCCAGCCACCGGCGACCAGGGCAGACGCGGCAACGGTGAAGAGCAGCCCGATGACAGTGATCGTGTTCGGCGTCAGGTGCAGCGCGACGGCCAGGCGAACGACGGGGACGAGAACACCACGCGCCGATTCCTTCACCCGGGCCGGCACCACGGATGCCCCGCGACGCAGGTCGCGCGCGTGATCGCGGCTAGTTGACATCCGGTACCGTCCCCGGCGCTTCGGCAACGGTGACCACCCCGGCGGTGCCGCCCACGAGACGACCTTCGGCATCGTGCAGCTCTTCGAATGCGGCCGTGCGGAGGCGACAGATCACCTCGCGACCCTGCCGCTGCGTGTCGATGATGCCGGCCAGGCGCAGGATGCGCAGGTGCCAGCTGATGAGCGGTTGCGAGAGGCCGATTCGGGCCGACAGCTCGCGTACCGGCAACGGTCCGACCTCGGCCATCAGCCCGATGACCCGCAGACGCGTTTCATCCCCGAGCGCTCGATAGAGGGTGCGGAGCCGCCGAAGATCCCGCTCGGCTGCGCTTTCGGGCACGGAAGGTATCACAAGCGCTTCTTTATCAAATACGGGTTTATATAAGCGGCGGCTTATGATATGGCCCAACGCACCACCCCGTCAACCCCGTGCTAGCATCGGCGCCCCGACCGGTCTCTGGATGCCGGCAACAGGAGGTGCGTCGCTGACGAGCTCGACCCCGGACGCGTTGTGGAGCGCGCCCTCCCTCCGGGCGCTGCGTCCGGCCGCCGTGAGCTGGACCGATCTGCGGCGCGGTCGTGAGCTGGATCGTTGTTCGCTGTCGGTTCCGGTGGGCGCTCGGCTGCTGCTGGTATCCGAACCCGATACGACGGCCTCCGCATTGCTCCGCGTGCTCGCTGGACTATCACGGGCTGACGATGGTCAGGTGCGCATCGCTGGTTCGAGTGATCCGACGGCCGCCGGCTGGGGCGAACGAGTCGCGTACCTGGGTCCGGAGTCCGGCCTGCGTACCTGGATGACGCCGATCGAAACGCTGCACCTGGCCGGTGAGCTGCTGGGCCTTTCGCACGACGAACAGAGGCGTCGTATCGAGCGAGCGATCGCCTGGACCGGGATCCCGCCCGCGTTGGCCGCGCGGTCGATCAGTCGTGGCGGCACGGATCTCGAGCAACGGACGGGCCTGGCGGCCGCGCTGATCGCAGAGCCTGAGGTCCTCCTGCTCGACGAGCCCCTTCGGGCGATCGAGGCCCCCGAACGGTCCCGCCTGCTCCGGATCACGGGGCGCCGACTGACGGTCCTGCTGGCCAGCCGGCATCCGGCCAGCGAAATCGGACTCACCGCGCACGTCGCATTTGTGCGCAACGGCCGTGTCGAGCTCATCGCGGCGGTTGGCGACCTGGAACGGGCGAATCTGCCCCTGTCACACGGAGGCATCGCAGCGCTGGCGGACATGAGGGCGATGCAGCGTCAGGCTCATCGCGCGGTGCCGGCGTGAGCCAGACGACCATCGTCACCGGGCTTGCCGTGCGCGAGCTGTGGATCAGCTTCCGCCTCCTTCTCCTGCTTGCCGCATACGTTGGCGCCGGTGCGGCGGCTGCCCTGCTGCCGGCTTCGCTGTCCGCGACTCTCGTTCGCCTGGCGGTCGGGGTTTCCATGGCGATGGTCGCCGGAGCCGCGGTCGCCGCATGGTCGCTCAGCCGAGATCGACTGCTTGGGCGTGCCGGCTGGCTCGCAACGCGATCCGTACCTCGTGGGACGATCCTCGCCGGTTGGTTCGTGGCGCTCGCCGCCGTCTCCGGCCTGGGATTGATCGCCGTCGGCCTGCTCGGATGGCTCGCCGTCGCGACGCCGGTTTCGCGGCTGGACCCGGTCGCGTTCGCGGCGACCTGCGGCGCGATCGGGTGCAGCTCGCTCGCTCTGCTTGCGCTGGGCCTGTTGCTCGGCACGCTCCTGCGGCCGCCAGCCGCGGCCATGGGTGCAGCCGTCGCGAGCGCTCTCATCATCAGCGTGGCGTGGCTTGCTCTTCCCGGGATCGCGACTCCGGTCGAGGCCCTCATGCAGCTCCCGCGCCTGCCTGTCCCGATCTCAGTCGCGGCACAGGGGAGTGGGGCGAGCCTGGCGGCGGCGGCCGTTCTCGTCCTCGTGGCGCACGTGGCCCTGGAGCGCGTCGACCTGTGACCGACACCGCGCTGCGGATTCATCCAATGGCGGCCTGGGCTGCCCTCGTGTTCGCCAGCCTCGGGGTGCTGTTGGGCGGCGCCGAGCTCATGGTGGTCGCGATCGCCCTGCCGTCGATCGTGGCGGACTTCGGCGGCTGGGCAGATCTGGCGCGCGTGAGCTGGATTGTGAACGCGTATCTGCTCGCGTACGTGGTCGCCATGCCCATCGCGGGGCGTGGCGCCGACCTGTGGGGAGCCCGGCGTCTCTATGTGGTGGCGCTGCTGCTGTTCGTCATCGGCAGCGCCGGGGCCGGCATCTCGCGCTTCGCGGGGTCGGAGGATGGACTGACCTGGCTCATCGTGTCGCGGGTCATCCAGGGGTTCGGCGGAGGCGCGCTGGTGCCGCTCTCCATGGCCCTGGCCAGCCACCTCTTTGTCGGTCGTGCTCGCGCCGCGGCGCTCGGACTCGAGGGCGCCGCGACCTACATCGGCATGGCGATCGGGCCGGCCTACGGGGCGTGGGTGCTTCTCAACTTCAGCCTGCCGATCCCGGGTCTCGACATCGCCAACTGGCAGTGGATCTTCCTGCTCAATGTGCCGATCGGCATCATCACCCTGCTCCTGATCTATGTCGTCGCCGGCGGCATCGAGACCCCGCGGGTCCGGGCGAGCCTCAACCTTGGCGGGGCCGGACTGCTGTCCATGGCGCTGGTCGCCGGCATCGGCGCGATCACCGTCTCGGGTGCCAACGGGTGGGCCGATCCCCTCGTGCTGGGTGGCCTGGCGCTGGGTGCGGCGGCCTTTGCCGGCTTCGTGTGGCTCGAGCTTCGCTCGCGCTCGCCGCTCGTCAACGTGCGCCTGTTCGCCGATCGTGCGTTCAGCGCGGCGAACGCCGTCAGCCTGCTGACCGGCTACACGCTCGCGACAGCGATCATCGGCGGGCCGGTCTTTGTCAATCGGGTCCTGTTCGGCAGCGATGCCGAGGCGTCGGTCATTCTCACGGCACTGACGCTCGCCATCGCCGTGGGTGCCCTCATCGGCGGGTTGCTGGCGGGCTTCATCGGTGAGCGGATCGTGACCGTGGTGGGCGTGCTGGCAAGCGCGGGGGGCCTCTGGCTGGCGCTCGGCTGGGGGGTCGGGACCGAGCCGGATCGTCTTGCGCGTGATCTGGGCGTCTTCGGATTCGGCTTCGGATTGACGGTCGCCCCGCGTGCCACGGCGGCGGTCGAGGCCGCCGGCGCGGGTGCCTACGGCGTCGCGAGCGCCATGATCCAGATCACTCGCACCATCGGCATGAGCATCGGCCTGGCACTGCTGACCTCCATCGGCCAGAACCGGATCGACGAGCTATCGGCGCTGATCGCCGACCCCGCGCGCCGGGACGCGCTGGTCACCGAGCTCGGCCGGCCGGAGTTCGTCGGCGTCGACCCCAATGCATCCCTGGCTCTCGTCGACCTGCTCGAGCGGTGGTCGCAGGGCCAGTCGGCGGACGTGCTGCAGCTCGTGTTCGGGATCGCGCTCGGCGTCACGCTGGTGACGATCGTGCCGGCCTGGTTCGTCCGCGGACGCCGCGCCTGAGTCAGCTGGACGGCTCAGCCACGATCACGAGCTCGCCCCAGTTCCTGTTGAACCCCTGTGACGTCTGGAGGGTGAGCCGCTCATAGTCGGTCGGTACCGTCCAGAACGCGCCCTCGGCGCAGTCGTCGTGGATCTGGAGCGCGAGCGGCGGGTCCGGTGGGTTGTTCTGCGTCGCGTCGGGATCCGGGCAGGGAACGTTCGGTCGCACCTCGGTTACGACGTAGCTGAGCACCGAATCATCGGACATGCGAATGAGCACCTCGGCGCCGATCTGCACGTTCCAGAGCGGCTTGAAAAGCGTGTTGAGCGCGTGCGCAAATATGTAGGAATTCGTGTTCCGCCCCGGCTGGTTGCCGGCCCGCAGGATGTAGGCCGCGTCGGTCGGCGGGAAGCTATCGGTCTCCTGGCTGGTCGATTGCTTGACCGCGATGTTGATGCCGACCGACTGCACCTCCAGCTGCTCCGCTATGACGTTCGATGCCATGGGAGTGGGGGTCGGACTCCCGGTCGGCTCCGTGCTGGCGCTCGGGCGGGCCGATGCCGATGCCGACCGTGCGGGAGTTGCCGTTGCCTGCGCGACCTGTGTGGGCGTCGCGATCGGCGGCAGGCTGGCGGGAGGGTCCGCGTCGAGGTCGAGCGTGCCGGCGATAATGAGAGCAACCCCCGCCACACCCAGGATGATCGGGAGCGCCCATGAGGAGAGACGCTTCACATGGTCGAGTCTAGCCGCAGGACCGATGAATCGCTGGCGCGCGCCCACGCCCTGGCATCGGCGGCGCTCGCCGAGGCCCCCGCTGGCCTGCTGACCGATTTCGACGGCACCCTGTCACCGATAGTCACCAATCCCGCGTCTGCTGCGCTCGTGGACGGCGCGGCCGGAGCGCTGTCGTCGCTGGTTGAGCGCCTGGCGGTGGTGGCCATCGTGACGGGTCGCGCGCCACTCGACGCACGGCGCATGACGGGCGTGTCGGGGCTGTTGATCGCCGGCAATCACGGGACGGAGTGGCTTGAGCCCGATGCGGACGAGCCCGTTGCGGCGCCCGAGGCGTCATCGATCCGCGATCGGCTCGCTGGCGTGCTGGCCGGGCTGCCCCCGCTGTCGGGCGTGACGGTCGAGCACAAGGGCGTCTCCGCCACCGTCCATTACCGCGGCGCGCCGGATCCCCTGCTGGCTCTGCCGCGGATCCTGGCAGCGCTGGGGGATGCCGAGACGCACGGCATCCAGCTGCGCACCGGCCGCATGAGCGTCGAGCTGCGGCCGGTCGGGCTCGGTGACAAGGGGAGCGCGACGGCAGCCATCATTGAGCGCTTCGGGCTGCGCGGCGTGGTAATGATGGGCGACGACGTCACCGATCTCGACATGTTCCGCGTCGTCACCGACCTCCGCGTCTCCGGTCGGATCCGCGCGACGATCATCGGCGTCGGTGGTTCCTCTGGGGAGGTGCCAGCGTCCATGGTGGAGGCGGCCGACGTCGTCCTCGCCGATCCCGCCCAGGCTGCCGAGCTGCTGGTCGCCCTTGGCCGCAGGTGAGGGTGGTGTCTGGACGCATGGGAATTGCGTTGTGGCGCCGGCCCACACGCGCCGCGTGCGCCCCATGCACCTAACTACCACGTTGGCGTCGAGACCGGCTGCTACGCACTCGAATGTGCGCCGGGTGCACCAACTGGCCGAGGAATGGAAGGCCAGCGGCCTAGATTCGGCCCTGCGTGGTAGATACGTGCACCCCGTGCAACCGAACCGGGCAGCCGGAGGACGGCACCGGCGGTTCCGACCACGTCGGCCGGGTGGACGAGTGCGCGCCGCCGGCGCAGTCCGCGGGGCGGTCATCGGCGACCGGCGCAGGGCGTCGGCCTCAGGCCTGCTCGCTCACGATCAGCGTCCCATTCATGCCGCCCGCATGAACCGAGCAGTAGAAGTAGTGCTCGCCCGCCGGAAGGCCCGGGACGTCGTACCGCACCTCCCCCCTGGCCAGCTCCCCATCGAAGAGGGACGGCCCGAGCACACCATCGGCGCGGATGTCCAGGTCGTGCTCTTGGGGGTCTTTGTTCGTGAAGACGATGGCGAAGGGCTGGCAGTGTCGCGGTCCCTCGATCAGCTCCGTGTCGTACGCGAATGAGCGCGCCGTGATCGCGATCTCGAGCGGAGGTTCATCCGGCTCGATGCCCTCACATGCGACCCTCGGATCGGCTGGCGCGGCCGGCGAGACGCTGGCCGTGACGCTGGGCGTCTCCACCTCCGTGGCGCCCGGCCCCGTCCCGGTGCTCTCGGGGATAACATCCCCTGACGCGCACGCCGCCAGCATGATGGCGGCGATCAGCACGGACACGATTGCTTGCGCGCCGACCGCTGCTCCCTGCCTCATCGGCGCAATGACTCTGTTCATCGCCAACCCCGCCTGATGCCAAGAAACCATCGGGTTACGTCGCCGCATGTCATCGGTTCAGGATGCGGGATCAGGGTACCTTGTCACCATACGGGATTCTGCGTATTTTTTTCGCGTGCCCTCTATCGCCGCAACGGACCTGCGCGGGATCATCCGCTTCCAGCACGTCGCCATGGCAGGAGACAGATCTGATCCGCTGCCGCGGCCTGTGCTCCTCGCGCTCGCCGATCTCGTGCCAGCCGACATGGTCGAGTACTTTGAGATGCGGCGGGATCACTCGGCGGTCGCCTATTCAACGGACCATGACGTGCGGGAGCCCGCCGGCGTTGCCGATGCAGTGACCGAGCTCGGGCGGCTGAATCCGGTCGGGGCGTTCCGATGGACACCGGCCGACGGGCCAATCCGGCTCTCAGAAACGGTCGACGATCGAGCGCTTGCGGCATCCGAGTGGTATGACGCCTACCTGAGACCGATGCGAATCCGCGACACGCTCAAGGTATGGCTCTCGAGTTCACCGCAGTCCGTGGCCTGCGTGAGCCTCGACCGCTCGGATGGCGACTTCTCGGATCGGGATGCGGCCGTGCTCGCCATCCTCCAACCACACCTCGCCGCCATGCGGCGGCGCGCGATTGGGCGCGATGCGCCGCCGCGTGACAACGATCTGCGCGTGACGATGAGAGAGGCGGAGATCTTGACCTGGGTCGTCCGAGGCAAGCGGAACGAGGAGATCGGCCGCCTGCTCTTCATTTCGTCCGGCACCGTAGAGAAGCATCTCGAGCATGCCTTCCGAAAGCTTGGTGTGCATTCCCGGGGCGAAGCGATCGCGCAGATGCTCGACCTCGATTCGGCAGCTGGCGAGGCCTGACGCGACTCCACCTTCCTTGTACCTACGTGCGCTGGGACGCAACGGCCTGAGACACGAGCGCGCGGGGGCGCTCAACCGGCAAGCTCCCCCAGGTCCTCGATACGGCGACGACGCCACCAGGTGATGTCCTCGTGCTCGACGCCGCGACGGAGCTTTGGCACCATCGACGCTGGTCCTCGACCGGCATGCAAGCGCGGGGGCAGCGCCTCGGTGTGCCTAACCACGTCGGCCGGCGCAACGTCGGAGGTTCTTTGGGGAGGTGCCGGCGTCCGTGGTGGAGGCGCCGACGTGGTCCTGGCCGATTCCGCTCAGGCTGCCGAGCTGCTGGTCGCTCTGGGTCGCAGGTGATGGTGGCGTCTGGGCGTGCGCTTTGTGCGCCCTGTGCACCTAACTACCACGTTGGCGTCGGGACCGCCTGCCGCTCACTCGAGACGTGCGCGGGATGCACGAATTGGCCAGGAACAGACGGCAATTGGCCTGAATCCGGCCCTGCGAGGTAGATACGTGCACCCCATGCACACCGGCCCGGGCAGCGGATGACGGCACCTTGCGCATCCCGCTCCATTCAGATGCTGACGAAGCCCGTCAATGCAACAACTCCCGAGCACCGTATCCTCCTGTGTCATGCGTTTTCCCCGTCTGAACCTCCTGCGCGTCGGTGTGGGAGACCCGTTGCTCGGCGATACCGGAGCGACCGTCGCGCTCGGCATCCTTCTCTTCATGCGGGCGGCAAAGCGCGAATCGGTGCTTCCGCCTCGCAGGGAAACTCGAGGCGGCCGGTGATGATCTGGGCGAAGACGAAGCATCGTCGCCGCAGTCTCCACATCGCGGCGGCCCTCGCGACCCTCGCATCATTGGCCGTGATCGGGGGAGCGGCGGCCCATCCGCTCGGCAACTTCACCATCAACCGCGCGATCGTCATCGAAGTCAATTCGCGGGTCGAGATCCGCTACCTCATCGACATGGCCGAGATCCCGGCGTTCGAGGCCCTGCAGCGACTCGACACGAATGACGACGGTGTCACCGGCCAGGATGAAGCCGATGCCTACGCCACGTCCACCTGCTCAGATGTGCTCGCTGCGCTGACGGTCATCATCGACACCGAACGAGTCACGATGGACGAAGCTGGTGAGCCGAGCCTCTCGTTTCCTCCCGGAGCCGGAGGTCTCGAGACGCTGCGGCTCGAATGCCGCTTTGCCACGGCTTCGAGCCCTGACGTCACGACCGACCATCGGTTGGAGGTACGCGACGGCATTGACGACGGCCGGATCGGTTGGCACGAGGTGACCGCCCGAGCGACGAACGGCGCATTGATCGTCGAGAGCGATGTGCCCGAGGTGAGCCCGTCCGCTGAGCTGACCTTGTACCCGGAGGACGCGCTCCAGACTCCTCCCGACATTCGAGCCGCGACCATAACCTTCCGAGGCGGCGACGCGCCGACGGCATCCGAGCCTCCGACTCCACTGACCCCTTCGGTTCGAGGCACCTCATCCGATCCGCTGGCGGCCCTCGTCGGCGGCGAACTTTCGCCGCCGATCATCCTCCTCGCCATTCTCGTGGCCTTCGGGCTGGGTGCCGTCCACGCGCTCTCACCGGGCCACGGCAAGACCCTGGTGGCCGCATACGTGCTCGGTGCGGGTGGCGATGCCCGCTCGGCGGTGCAGATCGGTCTCTCGGTGGCGGTGTCACACACCGCCGGGGTCTTCGCGCTGGGCGTCCTCACCCTGGTGGCGAGCGAGCTGTTCCTCCCGGAACGCGTCATCGGCTGGCTGTCGCTCGTGTCGGGTGTCGTCGTCGCGGGATTGGGGCTGGTGCTCCTGGCGCGGCAATGGCCGCTCACTAGGCAGGCGAGGCGGGACCGAGGTGTCGCGACGGAGGCACACGACGCCCATGGCCCTGGACGAGAGCACCGCCGCGAGCACGGGCACGGGCACGAGCACGGACATAGTCACGAGGTACCGAGTGGCGCATTGACGTGGCGCTCCGCGCTCGCGCTGGGCTTCGCCGGAGGGGCGGTCCCCAGCGCATCGGCGGTCATCGTCCTGCTCGTTGCGATCAGCTCCGATCGGCTCGCCTTTGGCAGCCTGCTGATCGTGATGTTCGGGGCCGGCATGGCGATCGTTCTCGGGGGCCTCGGCCTGGTCATCGCGCGCGTCGGGAGGACAGCAGGCGGTGCCGATCATGGGTGGCTCGCGTTACCGTGGGTCCGGCGAATCGGGCGATGGGTACCGGCGGTCGCCGGTGTCGTGGTATTCCTGAGCGGCACGGCGTTTGCGCTTACGGCAGCCGCGCAGCTCTCGTGAGCGGCGGCCAATGACCGTCCGGATGGAGACCACCGTCAGCCGGTGAGCTCGACGAGGTCCTCGAGCTGACGCCGCAGCCACCAGGTGATGTCCTCGCGCTCGACGCCGCGACGGAGCTTTGCCAGCCGTCGCCGCCGCTCCTCGACCGGCATCGCCAGCGCCGTGGCAAGCGCATCGGCGGTGCCGACCACGTCGGCCGGCGCAACGGCCAGCGCACCGTCCGCCATCTGATCGAAGGCGCCTGCTGTCTCCGACAGCACGAGTGCGGCATCCCGTTCGGAGACGATGACCGCCTCCTTGGCGACCAGGTTCATGCCGTCGATGAGCGGGTTGACCAGGATGACATCGGCGATCGAGAGGCCTGCGAGCGCCTGTGCGTAGTCGTTCTCGTAGAACAGCTGCACCGGCCGCCAGCCCGATTGTCCGAACCGAGCGTTGATGAGGTCGACCGCGTTCTGCACCTTGCGGCCGTAGTCGCCGTACTCGCGCAGGCTGGTGCGCGACGGGACCAGGAAGGCGAGGAAGCTGATCCGACCGCGCAAGCGGGGGTGGCGCTGCAGGAGCGCCTCGTAGGCGAGGAACCCACGCAGGATGTTCTTCGAGGGCTCCAGCCGATCGACGCGGACGATGACCTGGTTCCGTGTGCCGCCCAGGAGCTGGTCGGCCCGCCGTCGCGCCGCGCGGGAGCCGGCAATCCGTCGAGTGGCCTCGACGTCGATGCTGATCGGGTAGTGGCGAACGTGGGTGATGCGGCGCCGGCGTCGAATGGTCCATTCCTCATAGTCGACCGTTGCATCGGGGACAAAGGAAGCGATCATTCGCATGAAGTTATGTGCATAGCGCTCGGTCTGGAAGCCGACCACGTCATTCCCCAGCAGCCCGCGGGCGATGGCCTCGCGGATCGTCGGCGCGATGTTCTGCCAGATGCTGGATGGCGGCCACGGGATGTGCGTGAAGTGGCTGAGCACGGCGCCCGGCCGGACTCGGCGGATCGCCTCGGCCGCCGTGTAGAGGTGGTAGTCGTGGAGCATGATCCGCGGCCGGCGGTCGGATCGGGTCTGGGCCAGGACGGCTGCCGCGAAGGCCTCGTTGAGTGCCACGTAACCTCGTTCCCAGGCGCGAATGATCGCCGCATCGATCACCGGACGCTCCGACAGGTTCCACATCTGATGCTGGAGAAACCACAGAAACGGGTTCGCGATCACGTTGTAGGCCTGCTCGTACACCGGGCGCTCGACGGATGCGAACCGCAATCGAATGGCAGCGTCGTCGCCCGCTGCCAGTCGCAGGAGCTTGGGATCGGCGGCAGCGCGGCGGTCACCCTCGCTCATCGCCGCAGCGATCCAGGTGATGGGTACGTGGCGGCCGACCTGGCCGAGCGCGGTCACGAGGCCACCTGAGCCGCGCCGCGTCCGCAGCGACCCATCGGCAGCGGAGGCGAAGGTCACCGGGCCGCGATTGGTGGCGATGATCAGGCGTCGGTCGCCCAGGAGCGACGTCGCGGCCGCGCCGAGGGCAGCATCGGCTTCGGCGGTCATCGGCTCAGAAGAGGCTCGCCGCAGAGACCTCGAGCAGGCCAAGGATGGCGCCCGGGAAGAGCCCCAGGATCAGGACGCCAGCCACCGAAAGCGCGAGTGCCACCGAGCCGAACGGAGAGGTGTCGATGGGTGCGGGATCGGGCTCGGGATCGCGCATGTACATGTAGACGATGACCCGCAGGTAGTAGAAGGCAGCCAGGGCGGCGTTGAGGACGAGGATCACCGCAAGCCAGGCGAGGCCGGCGTCGATCGCCGCCAGCAGCACGTAGAGCTTGGCGAAGAAGCCGACGGTCGGCGGAATGCCGGTCAGGCTGAGCATGAGGATTCCCATCGCCGCCGCGCGCCCCGGTGAGCGTGCGGCGAGGCCGGCGAACGAATTCAGCCCGCCGAAGCGGCGCGTGTCGCGCTGGAGCATGCCGACCACCGCGAACGCGGCGATGTTCATGACCGCGTAGCCCAGGACGTAGAACAGCACCGCCTCGATGCCCTGCGCCGCGGTATCGGTGTCCGAGGCGTTCGCGTACGCCGCCAGTCCGGCCATGATGTATCCGGTGTGCGCGATGCTCGAGTAGGCGAGCATCCGCTTCACGTTGACCTGCACCAGGGCGACGACGTTGCCGATCGTCATGGTCAGGACGGTCAGGACCAGGAAGATGCCGAGCCAGTCGGCGCGCAGCGGGGCGAGCGCCTCGGCGAAGACGCGGATGAGGAGCGCAAACGCACCGAGCTTCGGCCCGACCGAGAGGAAGCCGGTGATCGGGGTGGGCGCGCCCTGGTAGGCATCCGGGGTCCAGTAGTGGAACGGCACCGCCGCGATCTTGAATGTGCCGCCGACCAGCAGGAAGCCGATCGCGATGAGCAGGGCACCGCTCATCCGACCTTCGAGCGCGGCCGCGATCTCGGCGATGTTGGTCGTCCCGGTGATCCCGTACAGCCAGCTGATCCCGAACAGCACGATGGCGCTGGCGAAGCTGCCGAGCAGGAAATACTTCAGGGCGCCTTCGTTGCTGTACCGATCGGTCTTGTGCAGCCCGGTCAACAGGTACGAGGGCATCGTCATCAGCTCGAGCCCGAGGAAGAGCGTGATCATGTCGCTGCTCGAGGCGAGCACGAACATGCCGAGCAGCGCGCTGACCAGGATCATGTGGAACTCGCCGAGCGGGATGCGCCTCACGACCAGGTATGACGGTGCGAAGAGCACCGAGATGATGCCGATCACGATGGTGGCGGCCTTGAAGAAGACCGAGAGGTCGTCGACCACGTAGAAGCCGGCATAGACCGTCTCGTTGATGTCCCAGACCACCACGCAGGCCGCTCCCGTCAGGACCAGCCCGGCCACGGTGAGCGGGGTGAGCAGCCACTTGTTGGCGCGCGACAGGAAGAGATCGGTGGTGATGATGGTCAAGACCAATGCCGCCAGGATCAGCTCGGGCAGAAGCGTGACGAGATCGTCGAGCATGTCCATCTTCAGCCTCTCACCAGAGCGGCCCGAAGCCGGTCAGGCCGGCGCCGTTGACGGCCTCGATGATCCGATCGACCGGCGCGGCGATGATCTCGAGCACGGGTCCGGGGTACACGCCAAGGCCCACCACCAGCACGATCAGCGGGCCGAGTGCGATCCACTCGTTGCGGTTGATGTCGCGCAGCACCGGCCAGAATCGGCTCATCCAGTCAGACGGCACGGTGAAGAAGACGCGCTGGAACATCCAGAGCATGTAGACGGCGCTGATGATGACCACGACCATGGCGGTGGCAGCGACGAAGCCGTTGTACCGGAAGGCGCCCAGGACGACCAGGAATTCGCCGATGAAGCCCGAGAGCCCAGGCAGGCCGATGCTGGCGAACGTGAACAGGCCGAACATCGCCGCGTAGCGGGGGATTCGGGCGTTGAGCCCGCCCATGTGGGCGATGAGACGGTCATGGGTCTGTTCGTAGATCACTCCGACGAGGAGGAAGAGCGCTCCGGTGGTGACGCCGTGGCTGACCATCTGGTAGATCGCGCCCTGCAGGCCCTGCTCGTTGAAGACGAACGCGCCGAGCATGACGAAGCCCATGTGGCTGACGCTCGAGTAGGCGACCAGCTTCTTCAGGTCCGGTTGCACCATGGCGACCAGGCCGCCGTAGATGATCGCCACGAGCGCCAGCCCGATGATGATCGGCGCGAAGCTGACGGCCGCATCGGGCAGCAGCGGCAGGCTGAAGCGCAGGAATCCGTAGCCGCCGAGCTTGAGCAGGACGCCCGCAAGGATGATCGAACCGGCGGTCGGTGCCTCCACGTGCGCATCGGGCAGCCAGGTGTGGAACGGCCACATCGGGACCTTGATGGCGAACGCCAGGAAGAAGGCGACGAAGGCGAGGGCCTGGAGCGTATCTGCGTACGCGAACCCGCGCAGCGCCTCGTAGCTGAACGTGAACGGCTGGCCACTGGCCGCGTGAGCGATGGCCACCGCCAGGATGGCCACGAGCATGAGGAGCGAGCCAACCAGCGTGTAGATCACGAACTTGACGGTGGCGTACACGCGTCGCGGACCGCCCCACACCCCGATGATCACGTACATCGGGAAGAGGCTCACCTCCCAGAACACGTAGAACAGGAACATGTCGAGGGCCACGAAGACGCCGAGCATGCCGACCATCAGGAGCAGGATCGCGATGTAGTACTCCTTGACCCGCTTCTGGATCGGCTCCCAGGAATAGAAGATGGCGACCGCGCTGAGCACCGTGGTCAGCAGGACGAGCACCATCGAGAGCCCGTCGACGCCGACCGTGTAGCGCATGCCGAACGCATCGATCCACCCCACATCCTCGCGGAACTGGAATTCGCTGCCGCCAATTTCGTAGCCGAGCAGAAGGAGTGAGATGGCGAAGCTGCCCAGCGCGGCGAGGAGAGCGATCCAGCGAATGGCCCGGTGATTCGTGCCAGGCACCAGGAGCAGCAGCAGCACGCCGAGCAATGGCGTGAAAACGATGAGGCTGATCACCGGGAAACTGTTCATGACCGGCGGCTCCCCCGAGTATATAGGTATATACTCGGCAGTCCACCATGCCGCAGGCCCATCAGCGCACCACCGTTGCGAACATGATCAGCACGATGACCAGGCCGGCGGCGATGCCGAGGCCATAGTTCTCGACCCGGCCCGTCTGGCTCTTGCGCAGCCCGCCACCGACCGAGCGCGCCACCCAACCGGCGCCGTTCACCG
>JACDBZ010000049.1 GCA_013694645.1 Chloroflexota bacterium | reverse complement strand
AAGAAGTAGACGATGCCGATGTTGAAGTCGGCCGCGATGGCGCCGGGGGCGAACGGGATGACGAGCATGCTCATGGCCGCGGCCATGTAGACCATCCACGGCGCCAGGGTGAAGGTCCCGCGATCCGCCTGGTCCGGGACGGTGTCCTCCTTGGCGAGCACCTTGAAGCCGTGGATCGTGCTCTGGAACATGCCCCCGGGGCCGATCCGGTTCGGCCCCAGCCGCAGGTTCATGCTGGCGATCACCTTCAGCTCCATCTGGATGATGACGAAGGCGGTCGGAACGGTCAGAAGCAGGAGGAGCGTGGTGGCCAGCAGGAAGCGCCCGAGGCCGAGCAGCAGATCAACGTCCATCGGCTACTTGTCCACGCCGCCCATGACAGGATCGAAGCTCGCCATGACCGCCATGGTATCGGCCACGAGACGGCCCGGCATGAGCTTGGGAAGCGCCTGGAGGCTGATGAAGCTGGGGTCGCGCATCCGGAACCGATAGGGGTTCGGACCGCCGTCGCTGATGGCATACACGCTGTACAGGCCGCGCGGCGACTCGACCGCGCCGTAGGCGCGTCCCGGCTTCGGCCGGATGATCCCCGGCACCTGCGCCTGGACGGGGCCGTGCGGCATCTTGTCGATGATCTGGTCGATGAGATGAATGCTCTGCTTGATCTCGGCGATGCGCTGGAGGTAACGCGAGTATGAGTCGCCGCCGGACTGCGTGATGATCTCGAACTCGAGCTCGTTGTAGATCGAGTATGGCTTCGCCTTGCGAACGTCGAACGGCACGCCCGAGGCGCGGAGGTTGGGGCCGGTCACTCCGAGGCTGATCGCATCCTGTCCGCTCAGCGTTCCCATGTTGATGGTTCGGGAGCGGAAGATCTCGTTGCCGGTGATCAGTCCCTCATTCATCTCGATGTTCTTGAGCACCCTGCCGCGCCACGTGCCGAGCCGGCTGAGGAACTCGTCGTTCATGTCGAAGTTCACGCCGCCGACCCGGAAGAAGTTGAAGAGCATCCGCTGGCCGCTGATGGCGCTCAGCATATCGACGATCTCGTCGCGGTTGATGAAGGCATACAGGATCGGCGTGATGCCGCCCATGTCGAGCGCCAGGAATCCCATCATCAGCCCGTGGCTGAAGATCCTGTTGAGCTCGACCACCAGGGCGCGAATGTACTCCGCACGCCTCGGTGCCCGGATCCCGTACAGCTTTTCGAACGCGATCGCGGGCGCGTGCTCGTTGTGCATGGTCGAGAGGTAATCCATGGGGTCGACGTAGGTCAGCACCGTGGTGTAGGTGGCGTTCTCGCACAGCTTCTCGATCCCACGGTGCAGGTAGCCGAGCACGGGGTCGATGTCGACGATGATCTCGCCACGGACCTTCACGACCAGCCGCATGACACCGTGGGTCGAGGGATGTTGCGGACCCATGTTCACGAGCATCTCGCCCTCGCCCAGGCTGTAGACATCGCGTTCCCGATCGGTCTGCGGAGGGCGATCCGGGATGCCGACCTGCTCGAAGCCGGCGTATTCGCCGCTCTCGGTGCGCAACGGCAGCAGGCCCGCAACGCTCCTGAGCCGATCTTCCTCGGCGCGATCGAGCTCGATCGGATCCGGGATGCGAGTCTCCGGGTCGATCCTGGTCACCGTGGTCGGCTCGTGTCGGCGAGCGTGGTCCCGTCCTCGACGGCCTCGCCCGGCGCATCGTCGCGCAGCTCGCTGGTCGGGAAGGTCACCGCCGGCGCCCGGTTGAACAGGGTCAGGTCCCAGGTTTCGGGCCGTTCCAGCGGATTGACGCCCGCGGCCGACGAGTCGGCCGCGTCATCGGGCAGGACGAAGTCTCTGCGCTGGGGAAACGAGCGATAGTCGGGGCTCATGTAGATCCGTCGCAGGTCGCGGTTGCCGTCGAAGACGATGCCCATCATGTCGTACATCTCGCGCTCGTGAAACATCGCTCCCTCCCACAGGTCGGTGATGCTCGCGATGCGCGGCTCGGCGCGGTCCACGTGGGCGCGAATGCGGAGCCAACCCGGATGCTTCCAGCTGAAGAGGTGGTAGACCACCTCGAATCGCTGGCCGATGCCGTAATCGACGGCGGCGGCGTCGGCCAGCATGAAGAA
>JACDBZ010000295.1 GCA_013694645.1 Chloroflexota bacterium | reverse complement strand
GACGTGTGGTGGGAGCTCGCCACGCTGATCACCGTCATGAGCCTCGGTCACTGGATCGAGATGCGCTCGATCATGCAGGCTCGCGGAGCGCTCTCGGCGCTGGCGGACCTCCTGCCGGATGAGGCAGAACGCGTTACGGATGGCGGCACCGAGACGGTCAAGCTGAGCGAGCTGCGGGCCGGGGATCTGGTGCTGGTCCGACCGGGGGCTCGTGTGCCAGCTGACGGGCAGATCGTCGAGGGCGCCGCGGACGTCGACGAGTCGATGATCACCGGCGAGTCACGCGCCGCCGCAAAGGAAGCGGGCGACACCGTCGTGGCAGGCACCGTCGCCGCGGGTGGCAGCCTCCGCATCCGGGTCACCGCCGTCGGCGACGACACCGCGCTTTCGGGCATCATGCGGCTGGTCGCGCAGGCGCAGGCCTCGAACTCGCGCGCGCAGGTGCTCGCCGATCGAGCCGCGGCTGCGCTCTTCTACGTTGCGCTCGCGGCCGGCGTGCTGACGCTGGGCGCATGGACCCTGCTCGGACAGCCCGAGGAGGCACTGATTCGCACGGCCACCGTGCTGGTCATCGCCTGCCCCCACGCCCTCGGGCTTGCGATTCCCCTGGTCATCGCCATCAGCACCACCCTCGGGGCCCGCAACGGACTGCTGGTCAAGGATCGTCTCGCTCTGGAGAGGGCAAAGGACCTCGACACCGTCATCTTCGACAAGACCGGGACGCTGACCCGGGGCGAACCCGTTCTGTCGGCCGTCACCGCGGCGCCGGGCATCGATGAGGAGGACGTGCTTGCGGTGGCCGCCGCCGTGGAGGGTGACAGCGAGCATCCCCTCGCCCGCGCCATCGTGCGCGGCGCCGAGCATCGGTCCGTGAAGCCGCTGCGGTCGACCAGCTTCGAGAACCTTGCCGGTCGCGGCGCTCGGGCGACGGTCGACGGGCGCGAGGCACACGTCGGCGGCCCGCGTCTGCTCGAGGAGCTCAAGGTCGAATTGCCGGATGTGCTGCGAGCCGTGACCGATGGTTGGTCGAACGCCGGGCGGACGGTCCTTCACGTCATCGCCGACCGGAAGATCCTGGGCGCCGTGAGCGTCGAGGACGAGATCCGGCCCGAATCCATCGAGGCCGTGCGCCAGCTGCACGCGAAGGGCCTCCGAGTCGCAATGATCACCGGCGACGCGCAATCGGTGGCGGATACCGTTGCGAAGCGCATCGGCATCGACGAGGTCGCAGCGCAGGTGCTGCCGGCCGACAAGGCCGATGCCGTCCGCCGCTTCCAGGCCGGAGGCCGTAAGGTCGCCATGGTCGGTGACGGCGTCAACGACGCCCCGGCGCTGGCACAGGCCGATGTCGGCATCGCCATCGGCGCGGGAACCGATGTGGCCGTCGAGGCGGCCGGAATCGTGCTGGTGCGCGATGACCCGCGGGACGTGGCCGCCGCGATCGAGCTGTCGCGAGCGAGCTACCGCAAGATGATCCAGAACCTGGTGTGGGCGACCGGCTACAACGCCATCGCCATCCCGGTCGCTGCCGGCGTCCTGGCGCCGATCGGCTTCATCCTACCGATGAGCATCGGTGCACTGGTGATGAGCGTTTCGACCATCGTCGTGGCCGCCAACGCTCAGCTGCTTCGCGGTCTTCGCCTCTCGCCGCAATCCTGACGCGGGTCTTTGGGGTTGCCTCGATAGATCGAGGCCCCCGCGCATGACGCCCCTGCCCGGTGTGATTCCCTCGCTTCATCGAGGCCAGCGCCGCACGAAGGGTGCGCGGGTGAGGACCTCGTGCGCACCGCACCTCGCCATAGCGCGGGAACCACGCCCCAATCGCGCGCCACGTGGATTGACCTCGATGTATGGAGACGCCCCGGCCGGGTACGATGCGCCGATGCTCCACGACTACGGGACCGTGACGGTCGACTCTGTCAGATCCGAGACCGACTCCGCACTGGCAAGTGCCGATGAGCACCTCACCCGCGCGGTGGCCAGCTCAGCCTCCCCCACCTTCGACCACACCCTGCTCCCGCTCGAGCTGGCGGGCGCGGCACTGGTGGATGCCTATGGCCGCGGCGCCTTCATGGGCCAGGTTCACACCGATCCGGTCGTGCGCGATGCCGGGAGCGAGGCGGAGGAACGCATCAACAAGTGGCGGGTAGCCCTCGTCTTCCGCTCGGACCTGTACGACGCCGTTCGCGCTTTCGCCAACACGACCGAGGCCAGGGCCCTCGAGGGCGAACGCGCACGCCTGCTCGAGCACTGGCTCCGCGACTTCCGCCGCGCGGGACATGAGCTGGGCCCCGAGCAGCGCGCAGAGCTCGAACGCCTTCGCACCCGCCTGGTGGAGGTGGAGGTCGCCTTCCAGCGCAACATCAACGAGTACCGCGATGGGATCGAGGTCACCCGCGAGCAGCTTGCCGGGCTGCCCGATGACTACGTCGAGCGACTCGGCCCCGGAGAGCGCGCAGGGACATATCGCGTCAGCCTGGATTACCCGGAAGTGAATCCATTCCTGGAGCAGGCCCGCGACCGGGCGTTGCGGCGCGCGCTGTTCATGAAGAATTGGAACAAGGCCGTCGCCGCCAACCGGCCCCTGCTCGACGAGGCACTCGCCCTGCGTCGGAAGGTTGCGACGCTGCTGGGCGAGCCGACGTGGGCGCACCACGCCATGGAGCTCAAGATGGCGCGCTCACCCGAGCGCGTCGCCACCTTCTACGAGGAGCTGCTCCCCTCGCTGGCGGCGCAGGTGCGGAGTGAGCTCGATCGGCTTCGCAAGAGCCTTCAGGCCGATGGCCACCCCGGGCCGATTACGGCCTGGGACTGGCGCTATTACGACGATGCGCTTCGGCGCGCGGAATACGGCGTCGACCAGAATCAGATCAGCGCGTACTTTCCGCTCGAACGCGTGGTGCAGGGCATGTTCGAGATCACCGGCGACGTGCTGGGACTCGAATACCGAGCCGTCGAGGATGCTCGCGGCTGGCACGAATCGGTCCGTCTGTACGAGATCCGGGATCGCTCCTCCGGCGAGCTGGTCGCCCACTTCTACGCGGACCTTCACCCACGCGACGGCAAGTTCGGCCACGCGGCCGCGTTCCCGCTCGTCGTCGGCCACCGAGCCGAGGGGGGCGAGTATGTCGCTCCGGTGAGCGCCATCGTCGCCAACTTCACCCCGCCGTCGGCGGATCGGCCCTCGCTGCTCAAGCATTCCGAGGTGGAAACACTCTTCCACGAGTTCGGACACATCCTCCACATGAGCCTGACGCGCGTCGAGTTCGCGCGCTTCTCCGGGGCCGAGACGGAGTGGGACTTCGTGGAAGCTCCCTCCCAGATCATGGAGCATTGGACGTGGGACCCATCGGTCCTTCGCCGGTTCGCCCGTCATTTCGAGACCGGTGCGGTCATTCCCGACACGCTGGTGGATCAGATGCTGAGTGCGCGATGGGTCGATGAGGGGATCCGGATCGGGGTCCAGGCTTTCTACGGTGGGATCGATCTTGCCCTCCATGCAGAGTCTGAAGCGCCCGATCTCGATGCCGCGTTGCGCCGCACCTATGCCGTGACCGGCATGCCATACCCAGAAGAGACCTTCATGCTCGCCGGCTTCGGTCACCTGCTCGGTGGGTACGATGCCGGCTACTACGGATACCTGTGGGCCGAGGTGATCGGCGACGACATGTTCAGCCGCTTCAGCCGCGAGGGCATCCTGTCGCCTTCGGT
>JACDBZ010000294.1 GCA_013694645.1 Chloroflexota bacterium | reverse complement strand
ACCGGCCTCAAGACCGGGCAGTCGGTCGAACCAGGCCTGCACGCGGTCAGGGTCGATCAACCGAGGCTGGGGCGGGGGCACGGCGGACCGGAGCTTCTGCGCCGAGTCGACACGCAGCGTAAGGTCCCAGGGTCGCCCCCGTTCAAGACGTACCGGGACTTTGAGGTGTCCGTCGAGCGCAATTCCCGCGCGATCGAGGGCGACTGTCGTGGTCCGACGGTAGCCGTCGGCCTCGTACGCAAAACGCAGCGCACGCGCGCTGTGCCGTGTCGTGATCCGACGCTTCAGCTGGCGACGGCCACGGACCTCGAAGATGTCGGCAAAGTCCGCGTCGATCTCGAGCGTCAGCTCGAGCTCGAGCGGATCTGCCGCGTAGCTGATGAGCCGAAATCGCTCCTCCAGGCTGCTGGAGACGCGCCGATGGCGGAATACCGCGATGGTCGACGCCGGAATGCCGCGAAGGCGCGGGTTGGCAAGGTAGAAGGTGCCCGCCCCGTGGTGCGCTCCTCGGCCGGAGGAGAGCGGCTCCAGCCGCTCTCCGTCGAGACGCAGGACGAGCCGGGACAGTACGCGGGTATCGGCCACGAAGAACCCGTGATACGAGCCGGGGAGCATGTCGCCGGCACGGTCCGAGATCGCGAAGCTGGTGTGCTCGACGAGCGTGACGGCCCGGTCGGTGGTTGCTGGTTCCACCGCACCGATTCTACGGTCAGCTCCCGGTTCGCGTTCCCTCAGCCCTCATTCGACGCTGATCAGGACACTGTCGCCGTTCGAGTCCTCCACGTCCACGATGGGGCCAAGGCTTCCCGAGCTGACCGCCGCGCGAATGCGATCGCTCTGCTCACCGCCGATGCCGGGCACGAAGTTGAGCGCCGCGTCGACAAACCCGATGGGAATGCGCAGGTTGACCACCTGGCGGCCGTGCTCGGTCACACGGATGCGAAGGTGATGTCCGCCCGGACCCTGTACTCGCTCCTCGGCCTGCGTCCTGGCATCCTCGACCCCTTCGCGGGCGCGCTTCGTGCGGGTGAGTGCCTCGATGATCGGTGAGGCCTGCTCGGGGGTGAGCGTCCCATCCGCGACCAGCGCCAGCACGGCCTGAAGGTCCTCAGGCATCGGAGCCATCCGTCCCGGCCAGGCGGCGCGCGGCCTCATCGACGTCGATCTCCCCCCGCTCCAGTGCCAGGAGGACCGCCATCTGGACGCTCGCGTCAGCCGACGGCGGTTTCGGCGCTGCCGGAGGGGCCGGTGGCGGCGGAGTGCTGCCCGTCCGGCGTGGAGGACGGACCTCGATGTCTCCCGACATCGAGCTGAAGAGGAGGAGCGGTGTTCCGTCGCCGATGACGTAACGTCGTCGATCACGCGAACCCTCGCTGCGGTGGGGGAGCCTGATCTTCGCATCGGTCGAGAGCCCGCGAACCTCGACGGTGAGATGGTCCGACACGCCGAATGACAGATCCCCGCTGACCGTTTCGACGCGGTGTTCGTGGCCATCGGCCAGGGCTCCCTCGAGCTCGATATCCCCGCTGACGGTGGCCGCATGCAGCCGGCCGATGCGCGGAGCGAATGCCGAGATGTCGCCGCTGACCGTATTGATCTCGAGCGTGGTGAGGGGAGCTGCCGCCCGCAGGCTGACGTCTCCTGACACGCCCTTGATCCGCACCTCGCCGCCGGTGCCATCCAGGACGAGATCACCCGACACGGTGCGGTACTGCTGCGGTCCGCGGAAATCGGTGGCGGTCAGGTCAGAGCTGACGCCGTTGTAGCGCAGGTCGCAGTGGCGCGGTGCATTCACCTCGACGCTGGCGTCGACCTGGCCACTGCCGATGCCGACGAGGCGCGCCAGGGATCCGATGCTGGCGCCCAGCCCATGCCTGGGCTCCGCCACCTCCAACGATCCGGCATCGGCGCGGACGTGATATTGCAGCCGATCGAAGATCTCGTCCGCCTCCGCGTCCGAGCCTGCGCGGATTTCGAACCTGACACGGATGCGCGCGACCGATTCGTCGCGTCCGCGCATCTCGACATCGGGATTGGTCACTCGCAACGAGAGCTGCCCGTTCTTGCCGATCTCGTGGTCGATCTCCTGCGTCCGGACGAACGTGGTCATGCGAGGTCTCGCAGCGCGGTCGCTGCCTCTTCGGCGCTGATCTCCTTGCCGGCGAGGCGCTCAAGGATGGCTCGTCGCTCGGCGGCCGGATCGGGTGCTTCGGCGAGTCCATCGGCGAATCCGCTCCCGAAGTCTTCGTCGGGACCGGACTCTCCCTCGGACAGCCCCAGCGAACGGATGAGTGCATCCACCCGGCCTCGGACGGTCGGATAGCTGATGCCGAGCTCGCGCTCCATCTCCTTGAGATTGCCGCGCGAGCGAAGGAAGCTCTCGAGCAGGCTCATCTGCTCGCGCTCGAGCCGTCCGAAGCGGCCGACCCCGAACTCGCCCTCGAGCGCGGTCCCGCAGCTCCGACAATGCAGTCTTGCAATGGTCAGCTCGCCGGTGCAGACCGGGCAGGTGGCGATGACGTCGTGGACCATCGTCAGCGACGTCCGCGGACGCGCTGTTCGCGACGTTCGCTCGGGAGCTGAAAGATACGCCTGGCCTCATGACCGCTCAGGCGGAGGCGCTCACGCTCAGGGTTGTCGAAAGTCGAGCTTGCGAAGAAGAGGCGATAGTCAAACATTGGTGCTAGTTCCTACCAGATACGTGTTGTCGCCTTCGAATTTGGATCGAACGGTGGTCAATGTACGCGCATGGTATCAATCTGTCAACGCGAACTGCTAATTACAACATCCTAGAGCACATTTTTTTGTGCTCGGCACACAGAAATCGCTTCGGTCGAGGAGCGGGCAAGTCAAATCATTGGATGGCGCGTGCGCGTGTCAGATCCGCGGTTAGTCGGCGGCGGCACGCTGCCGTGGCACGCCGGCCGCCAATCAAGTTGGCCCTACGACCCGCCAACGGACCAATTCGCCCGGTCCTCGGTCGCTACGCCAAGCCAAGTGGCCAGACGACCGAAAAACCGTCACCTGTCGGTCACAACGCCAACCTGGTTGGCACTCGCCGCCC
>JACDBZ010000283.1 GCA_013694645.1 Chloroflexota bacterium | reverse complement strand
GCCTTGCCGATGAGACCCATGAACTCGGCACGGGTCCGGGCGTCACGTCGGAACGTTCCGGTCATGGACGATGTGACCATCGTCGCCTCCTGCTTTTTCACGCCGCGCATCATGGTGCACAGATGCGTCGCCTCCACCACGCACGCCACCCCCTTGGGCTCGAGCCGTTCCATGAGGAAGTCGGCGACCTGGACGGTGAGCCGCTCCTGGACCTGGAGACGCTGCGCGTACATGTCGACGATGCGCGGGATCTTCGACAGGCCGATCACCTGGCCGCGCGGCAGGTAGCCGACGTGCGCCTTGCCGATGAACGGCAGCAGGTGGTGCTCACACAGCGAAAAGAACTCGATGTCGCGCACGACCACCATCTCGTCGTAGTCGACGCTGAACCGGGCGCCGTTGATGAGCGCGTCCTCGTCGACGTGGTAGCCCGCTGTCAGCTCGTCATACATGCGGCGCACGCGTTCCGGGGTCCGTGCCAGGCCCTCCCGTGTCGGATCCTCACCGATCTCCGCCAGCAGTGTTCTGACCGCCTCCTCGAGGTCGGCGCGCAACTCAACCATGGCCCGCATCATACGGCCTTGACGATTCGGGCCCTGTGCGCAGCACGTGATGCGCGGTACACTCGGCAACGCCCATCCGATGCCCATACGAGAGGAGGTTGGACGCAGCCATGATCTTCCACCCGGCCTCGCGAACGCGGCGCATGGGCTTTTCAGGGATGGCCTCGATCGATCGCACGGCGGCTGGCCTCGACAAGCACCTGGACGATGACTATCACTGGTTCCGCTCCATCGGCCCGGGCGGTATCGATGTCATCGACGCGATCGTGGTCGGCCCGGGCGGCACCTGGACCCTGACCGTCGCGGGCGAGCGGGGCCGATTCGCGCGACGCAACGGTCACTGGTATCGGTGGAACAGATCGACCGAGTCCTGGGTACCGTGGGACGCCAGCCCGATCACCGCCGCACGCCTCGCCGGCCGCCGGCTGAGCCTCTATCTCGAGCGCGCCGGGCTCCCCGCTGCGGTCGAGGCGATCCTCGTGCCACCCACGGAGATGGAGGTGATCGTGGACGCGGGCGAAGCGTTCGGGCTCACCGTGCAGCGAGACCTTGGCCGCGTGGGAAGCCTGGTCGGCGCCGAGAGCCGTCTCAGCCAGTCGCAGGTGGATCGGATCGTGGCGTTGCTGGATCCACGTCAACCGCTGCCTCGGCTGGCTCAAGCGACACCCCGCGGGTGAGTCGCGCGTAGACCAGCACGATGATCGCGCCGGCGGTCCAGCCGGCGAGGACATCGGTCGGGTAGTGGACACCCAGCCAGATGCGGGAAATACCGATCAGAACAACCAGGATCCCGAGTGTCACCACGATGCCGCGGCGGACGGCCGGCGGGAGCCGTGAGCGCATGATGAGAACCCCGAGCACGCCATAGGCGACCATGCTCAGGGCGGCATGGCCCGAGGGGAAGCTGAAGCCGTGCTCCACCACGATCGGCTCCAGCAGCGCGGGTCGCTCTCGAGCGACGAAGGACTTGAGAACCTGGTTGGCGGCCGACGCCAGGCCGATCGTCAGGGCTCCGATCAGGCCGTGACGCCACGGACCGATCACCACCCCCATGAGAAACGTGATGATCGCAACGAGGGTGACTCCCCCGGTCGAACCGAGCTCGGTGATCCAGCGCAGCGGCGAGAGCAGCGCTCGAGCGGCATCTGCGCGCACGAGATCGATCACCGCCTGGTCGAATGGTTCCGAACCACCGGTCACCACGGCCATGCCAAGGGCGATGATGATCACCACGCCGACGAGCACGAGACGTGGCGTCCCGGAGCCCAGCACGCTTCGCGCGGCACGGAGCACAGGCACCGGGTCGCCCTCGTGGCTCCGTCCGTGGCTGAGCGGCTCAGTCACGGGAGCACGGCGGGCGGGACCGCTCGGAAGTTCCACCAGAGCTCGGCCGCCCAGGCGTAGAGCGTCGCGGCGATACCGAACGTCGCCGTGAAGCGCAGCAACCAATCGGGGTCCCGGTTGCGGTAGGCCAGGCTGATAAGAAGCAGGAGTGGCCCAGTGGCATCAACGATGAAGCGATAGCCGAACTGCCAGAAGCCCCATGACCCGTGGGCCCAGTTCGGCAACATGATGAGAACGAATGTCAGCCACGCCACGGCGGTGAGGCGCCCCAGCGGTGCACGCAGCGCCAACAGGAGGGTCGGTGCCGAGAGAGCGATGCCCACTCCACTCACCGGATACGCAACCCACGGAAAATCGAGCCTCACCTCATACCCCTGGAGGAGCATGGCAGCTATTGAGCGTGGAATGTAGCTGAGGCTCACGACACCGTCACGAAAGTAGGGCTCGGCCGTCACCGACTGACCAGGGTGCCAGAAGCTCTCGATGAGGCCGTACCCAAATTCGAATGGCGACCCGAACCGCACGATGTTGTAGAGCGCAACCGGAATCGCCACGAGCGCCAAGCCGATGACAAGCTTTGCGATCGTCGTGCGACCAGGCCAGTACAGATAGACGAGCAGTGGCAGCAGCATCCCGCTCGGCAGACGCGACCCCGCGGCAAGCCCCAGCAGGATGCCAGCTGCCAGCGGCCAGCGCCGGCCCACCGCCAGGTACAACCCGGCCAGGGCGAGCGACGTGCCGAGAACCTCGGGGTAGAACCACAGGTTTCCGGATGCCGCGACCCAGCCATACGTGGAGCCGGCAACCCCGAGCGTCAGCCAGATGGCAGTCCGGAGCGGCACCTC
>JACDBZ010000279.1 GCA_013694645.1 Chloroflexota bacterium | reverse complement strand
CCGATGGTAAGCCGATCCGTCCGGCGCACTCTCTCAACGACGCCTACCTCGCCGCCGACCTGATCACGTATCCCAGCCTGTACGAGGGATACGGCAACGCGCTGGTGGAGGCCCTCTACTACGGCGTGCCGGTGATGGTGAACCGGTATCCGGTCTACGTGTCCGACATTGCCCCGCTCGGTGTACGCATGATCGAGATCGACGGCGCCATCACCAACGACACGATCAGTGAAGTCCAGGCGTTGCTCGCCAACCCACGAAAGATCCGCGACAACGCGCGCCACAACTTCGAGGTCGGTCAGAAGCACCTGTCGTACGACCTGCTGCGCCGTCGGCTGCGGTCCCTCCTGCATGACATCGACGAACCAGCGGGACGGGCCTGAGCTCCGCTTCATGCGGTGAGGGCGTAGACGCGCTCACGGACCTCTTCGAGGTCGAACTCGGGGGTCGAGGTGCCGCCGGTGATACCGATGCGTGCCTTTCCCTGCAGCCAGTCACGGTGCTCGGCCGCCAGCTCATCTGCATCGGCGACGTGGACGGTGTCCGGCAGGACCTCACGGCATTTCACGGCCAGCTCCTTGGTGTTCGAGCTGTTCTTGCCGCCGACCACGATCATGGCGTCGACCTCCCTCGCCAGCACGACCGAGTCATCCTGGCGGGTCAGGGTGACGGGGCAGACGGTGTTGATGACCCGCAGGTCGTGGGCACGGCGCAGGCAGAACGCGGCGAACTCCTCGAGCTTCGTCGGCAGGATGGTTGACTGCGACAGCACGCCGATCTTCTTGGTGCGCGGCACGCGCTCCCAGGTGGATCGGTCCATGTCGTCCACGACGACGTGCTTCTCGCCGGCATATGAGCGAACGCCCTTGACCTCGGGATGGTCCTCGTGGCCGATGATGCACACCGTGTAGCCGGCCTCCGCCAGCTCACGGGCCGCCTTCTGCGATTGGAGCACCCAGGTGCAGGTGGCGTCGATGACTTCCAGGTCCTCCTTGCCCTTGACCTGCTCGAATTCGCCCTTCGGGACACCATGCGCCCGGATCACGAGCGTGCCGCCCTCGACCTGGTCGGCCAGGTCGGCGGTGCGGATGCCGCGGTCGCTCAGATCGGCCTTGATGCCGGGGTTGTGGACGAGCTGGCCGAGGGTGGTGACCTCCTTGCCCTCGGTGCGAGCGTGCTTGGCCTTGTCGATCGCCAGCCGGACGCCATAGCAGAAGCCGGCGCGCTCGGCGATGCGAACGTCGGGTCGTGTTGCCGTTGTCATCACATTCATTCTAGAAGGGATACGTCCCACGGTCCGATCCGGGTCACCGTATCGGACGCTGTTCCGGCGGCAGGAGTGCGGCGATCGCCTCCGTGATGCGTGCCGTTCCCGCGGCGAGCGCCTCTCGATTCAATCGACCGTCCGGCACGTGGGCGAGCGTGAACGGTGCTCCGATGCGGATCGTGATGCGCGTGGCATGCGGCCAGCGCGAATGACCGGGAAAGAGACGGTGCGTGCCGGCGATGCCGACAGGCAGCAGCGGCGCACCCGAGCGCATGGCGAGGAATGCGGCACCCGGCAGGACCGCCTTGAGGTGACCGTCACGCGAGCGGGTGCCCTCCACGAAGAGACCGATCGGACGCCCATCGGCCACGGCCTCGAGCAGGAGGCGTTGCGCGGAGCGATCGCCCTCGCCGCGTCGCACGAACACCACCGCTGACTGCGTCGCCAGCCAGCCCAGGATGGGCCACTTCCGCATCTCGATCTTGGCCATGAAGTGGATGACGCGGCCAACCTGGTTGCCGGTCGCCCATCCGACAAGCGGCGGATCCAGGTTGGAGCAGTGATTCGCGACCAGGATGAACGCGTCGACGCGAGGCACATGCTCGACGCCCTCGATCCGAGCTTTGAACAGGACCCGCCCCAACCAGCCCACGATGGCTGCCGCAGGGTGGAAGAACCAGGCGCGGCTAGGCACCGATGACCTCCAGACGGGCGACGATCACGGTCACGCAGGCCGCGACGCCGAGCTCCCCGGTATCCAGGACGAGCGCACCGGCCGGGATGCGCAGTGGCGCGACGTCACGCCCGGAATCGGCGGCGTCGCGCTCGCGAATCTCCTCCAGGTAGGCCCCGACCCGGTCCGGCAGGCCCATCTCGTCCGCTCGACGTGCGGCTCGCACCTCGGCTGCGGCGGTCAGGTAGACCTTCAGCGTGGCGTCGGGCAGGACGACGCTGCCGATATCACGGCCGACCATGACGACATCGTCGCCTGCGGCGGAGGCTCGCTGGACGCCCAGCATCGCGCGGCGCACCTCGACATGACGGCTCACGGCGCTGACCGCCCGCTCGACCGCCGGTGCACGAACCTCCAGCGTGACATCGCGACCATCGAGCAGCACGGTCTCGAGGCGGTCGGCCATCCCGGGACCGGGACGCTCGACCTCGATGGTGCAGGTGATTGCCAGGACCCCCAGCGCCCCACCGTCATCCAGGTCCACCCGACGCGCCAGCGCGGCGAACGTGAGTGCCCGGTACATCAGCCCGGTATCGACGAATCGGGCGTTGATTCGCAGCGAGAGCGCGTGGCCGACGGTGCTCTTCCCCGCACCGGACGGCCCATCGATGGCAATCGCCACGCTCACCGACGTCTTGCCCCGGCCAGGGCAGCGACCTCGGTGGGGCGCAGGTAGCGCCACTGGCGGGAACGGAGTCCGGTGATGCGCAGCGTCCCGACGCGCGTGCGCACGAGGCGCTGGACGCTCGCGTCAACCGCCCCGAATAACCGGCGCACCTCGCGCTTTCGGCCTTCGCCAATGCGGACCTGGAGCCAGGCGCCCGCTTCATCCCGGTCCCGTTCGACCTCCGGTGGCGGCAACGCGAAGCGAGCGTCCAGCAGCCGCGCCGGTCCATCCTCGAGCTCGACGCCGTCCCGCAGCCGTTGCATCACCGAGCGTGTCGGCGCCGGGGTCACGAGTGCCGCGTATTCACGCTCGTTGCCGTAACGCGGGTGAACCACGCGATTCGCCCACTCCCCGTCGTTGGTGAGGATCATGAGCCCCTCCGACTCGACATCCAGCCGACCGGCCGGCCACAGGCGCTCATCTCCGACGTCGACCAATCCCACGACCGAGCGACGGCCACGCTCATCCATGGACGAGCTGAGGAACCCGGGTGGCTTGTGAATCGCAAGGTGGATGGCGCGCGACGCCGTTGGGAGCAGGCTCCCGTCAACCTCGATTCGATCAAGGGCGGGATCGGCGGACACGCCCAGCTGCGCCACGGCGCCATTGACGCGAACGCGGCCGTCGATGACCAGCTGCTCGGCACGCCGGCGCGAGGCAAGCCCCGCGCGCGCGATGATCTTCTGGAGCCGTTCACTCGCCATCGGCGCCCGCTGTCGAGTCGGTCAGGGCCGTCAACTGCGCGGCCTCGCTCGAGAGCGGCGGCAGATCGTCGATGGAGGTAAGGCCGAAGCGCTCGAGGAAGGTGAACGTGGTCCCGAAGAGGACCGGGCGACCGGGGGTGTCCCTGCGCCCCACCTCGACGACGAGCCGCCGATGCATGAGCGAACGCATCACGTAGTCGGAGTCGACCCCGCGGACGCGCTCGACATCGCCCCGCGTGCACGGCTGTCGGTACGCCACGACGGCCAGCGCCTCGAGCGCTGCCGGAGAAAGACGCGCCTCCTCGCGCGTTGCGTACGCGGCAAGCCGGGCGCCGACCGCCGGCGCGGTGACGAGCTGCCAGGCGTCGTCGTGGTGCTGGAGCCGAATCCCACGCTCGTCCTCGTCGAGTCGTTCGGCAAGCGATGACAGCGCTGCCTCGGCCTGGAGACGCGGGACGCCTGCGAGCTCACCCAGCTCCGTCGAGCTCAATGGTCGCTCCGCGATGAACAGGAGCGCCTCGTAGAACACCTCGAGGTCCTCGGGTATCTCCGAATCGTTCATGTGCCGGCCTCCGGCAGCGACTCCACCACGATCGGTCCGAATAGCTCATCCTGGCGCGCCGTCACCTGGCGACGCCGCACCAGCTCGAGCGTGGCGAGAAATGTCACCGCCGCCTCCGTTCGTGACTGGCACCGAGCGAGGATCGACTGGAGCACGATCCGGCCACTCCGCGAGAGGGCCCGCCGCAGCACGCCGATCTGCTGACCGATGGTGATCTCTCGCGCAACGATCTCGGGCGGCGGCGA
>JACDBZ010000273.1 GCA_013694645.1 Chloroflexota bacterium | reverse complement strand
CGCGGCAGCGGCCGCACCATGGGCGATTGGCTGCCCCTCCTCGACGCGTGGGGAGCTCGCGAGCACACGCACACCGAGATCGCGCGCTGGCTGGTGAGCGAGCACGGCATCGGCGGCTGGTGGGCGCAGAGCGTGACGGTCGGCTACGAACGCGCCCGCGGGATGCGCGCCGTGCATCAGCGGCCCACGGGATATGAGGTCTCCGCCAGCAAGACCATTCACGTGTCGGCAGATCGGGTATCCGATGCGTTCACCGATGCGACGATCCGGGCTCGATGGTTGCCGGATGCCCCGATCTCGCTCCGGACCGCGAGGCGAGGTCGCTCCGCTCGATTCGATTGGAGCGATCCGCCGACCCTCGTCGCGGTCGGCCTGGACTCGAAGGGCGAAGGAAAGACCACGATCGGTCTTGCGCACCAGAAGCTGCCCGATGCTGAAACGGCCTTGGTCCATAAGCTGATGTGGCGCTTGCGATTGGTGGCACTCAAGGAGCTGCTCGAAGCGGACTGACGCCCGAGCACGCGTATCACGGTACCGGCGTGCTGCTGTGTGGCACGACTGCGCAAGTGCACGACTGCACGACTGCGGTAGTGCACGACTGCACGAATGCACGTGGGTCCTCTGACGGTGGCGGATGAAAGCCGCAGGCGACCATCCGCCGTCTACACTCAGCGCCATGCGCGTCGCGATCGGCTCGGACCACGCCGGCTTTGATCTCAAGGGCGACCTGTGCACGCTGCTCGATGAGCTGCGCATCGAGTACCGCGACTTCGGCACGTTCGACACCGCACCGGTCGACTATCCGGACCTGATCGCGCCCGTGGCTCGCGCCGTGGCGCGCGGCGAATTCGAGCGCGGGATCGTGATCGGTGGGAGCGGAACCGGCGAGGCGATCGTGGCGAACAAGGTTCGCGGCATCCGGTGCGTGGAGGCCGCCGACCCGGTCACCGCGCGGCTCGGTCGAGAGCACAACGACGCCAATGTCATCAGCCTGGGAGCGCGGATCATCGGTACCGAGGTTGCCCGGGCCTGCGTCCGTGCCTTCCTGGATGGTGAGTTCGCCGGAGGCCGGCACGTGCCGCGGATCGAGAAGATCGCGCGCATCGAGGTCGAGGAGGCGCGGTGAGCGTGCTCGTGCTCGAAGCGCGGGAGGTGCAGTCGCTGCTCGACATGGAGGGTTGCATCACCGCCATGAGCGATGTCCTCGCCAGCCTGGCGCGCGGTGAGCTGTTCCAGCCGCTGCGACAGATTTTGCAGCCGCCGCACGCGGGAACCCTCTTCGGGCTG
Source organism: Chloroflexota bacterium (assembly GCA_013694645.1). Classification (GTDB taxonomy): domain Bacteria; phylum Chloroflexota; class Limnocylindria; order QHBO01; family QHBO01; genus JACDBZ01. The sequence continues at coordinate 1,665 of JACDBZ010000273.1, read as the reverse complement.
ATGCCGGCGCATCGCGGCGGCGGCGCTCCGCTCTATGCGCTGAAGGAGATCGTGATCGCGCCCGACAACCCGGCGCGTGGCATGGACTCGCACCAGGGAAGCGTGCTGCTGCATGACGGCCGAACCGGCGAGCTTGTCGCCCTGCTCAACGCCTCGCCGATCACGGCCATCCGGACGGCGGCCGTCTCCGCCGTCGCCACGCGAGCCCTTGCCCGAGGGAACTCCCACCGCGTTGCCATCCTCGGCGCGGGCGTCCAGGCACGTGCCCACGTGGAGTCCATGCGCGCCGTGCTCGACGACCCCGAGATCCGCATCTGGAGCCGGACCGCGGCACATGCGGAGGCTCTCGCAACCGGGGTGGGTGCCTCCGCCGCCGCCTCCGTACAGGAAGCGCTCGAGGATGCCGATGTCGTCTGCACCGTTACCACGTCGCGCGAGCCGATCATCCGCCGGGAATGGCTGCGAGACGGAGTACACGTCAACGCGGTCGGCTCCAGCTCGCCAACCGCCAGGGAGCTCGACAGCGCGACCGTTGCCGCCGCGATCCTGTTCGTCGACCGTCGCGAGTCGATCAGCGCCGAGTCCGGCGACTACCTCATACCACTGCGGGAGGGAGCGATCGGTGCGGATCACATCGCCGCGGAGCTTGGCGAGGTGCTGGTCCGTCAGCATGCCGGTCGCACGGGCAACGACGAGATCACCCTTTTCAAGTCGCTCGGGATCGGCGTGGAGGACCTGGCGGCGGCCGAGCTGGTGCTGAGGCGGGCCCGTATTGGCGGCGTGGGCCACGAGGTCGACTTCTGACCACACCTGTTCTCAACGAGCGCGATCGGGCGCTCCTCTCGGGGGAGCTCGGCGATGGCACCGCATTCGCGATGCGCCTGGTGGTTCGTGCCGCAGAGGTCACCGGTGCGCGGCGGTTGATCGACGTGACGCGTGCGCACGTCGACTCCTGCCTGTACCACGGCGAGGCGACGCTCGATTTCGTCCGACGCCTGGCCGATGGCCATGCTCGAGTCTCGGTCCCGACCACGCTCAACGTCGGCGCCGTCGACCTGCTGCATCCCGAGCTCAACCGAGGCGATCCCCGGGTGGCCGACCGCGGTCGCCTGTTGATGGACCGATACCGCGCGCTCGGCGCGCGGCCCACGTTCACGTGTGCCCCCTATCAGCTCGCAGACGTGCGGCCGGCAGTCGGCGAGCAGGTGGCGTGGGGCGAATCGAACGCGATCGCCTTTTGCAACAGCGTGCTCGGAGCGAGAACCAACCGTTACGGCGACTTCATCGACATCGCCGCCGCGATCACCGGGCGCGTGCCCGAGGCTGGCCTGCACCTCACCGAGCCTCGCCGCGCCACCCTCGTCCTGCGCCTGGCCGACGATGTTCCTGAGACATTGCGCGATGCCGACGTGCTCTTCCCGGTCCTCGGGATCGTGCTCGGCCGGCGCGCGGGATCCTCGGTTGCGGTCATCGACGGGCTGGCGCATGGCCAATCCGAGGATCGTCTCAAGGCGCTCGGGGCCGCGGCCGCGTCGTCGGGATCGGTGGCCATGTTCCACGTCGTGGGCTCCACTCCCGAGGCGCCGAGCCTCGACGATGCCCTCCAGCATCGGGCGCCGGGGGCCGTGGAGCTCATCCACCTCGCCGAGCTGCGTGCCGTCCGCG
>JACDBZ010000251.1 GCA_013694645.1 Chloroflexota bacterium | reverse complement strand
TTTGACGGACAGAGCGCCCCTAGACCGGATTCAGCCAGCGGATCTCGCCGAACCGGGCGAAGTCGGTATCGGCTGAACAGACTTCGAGACCGTGCTCGATCGCCATGGCGGCCAGGTGTGCGTCGGGGATCAGGTTCCCGGCCAGGTGGTACTTGCGGATGAGCATCCCGAGAACCTCGGCGTGTTGTTCGGTGGGTTCCGGAACCCATACGGTCGGCGCGGCCAGCCAGTCGTCCACGAACGCCCATGCTCGGTCCGGCTTGAGCGGGCGGCTCGACGCTCGGGGATGCGTGCTGATGCGCACGAAAGCGGTGAGCGACTCCCAGGGAATTCCCACGCGACGCTCACCGTTGAGCTGCTCTTCCATCCAGGCGGCGGATCGTTCGTGCGCGGGTGAGGCGGCGTCGACGGCGAACAGCAGAAGGTTCGCGTCGATCAGCATCAGCGTCCCGTCGGGCCGTCGAGGACTTCCAGGGCCTCCCCGATGTTGGTCACGTCAACCTGGAGCCCGAGCCTCACCGTTCGCTGTTGGAATTTCCGCGTCTGTTGCTTGACGGTCAGGCCGGTCCGTACCAGCCGATTCAGGGCCTCGCTGAGCCCGAGTCCTTCGGTCGTTCGCAGGCGACGCACCGCCGCGGCCACATCCTGATCCAACGTCACGGTCGTCCGCATGCCGATATCATAGCATCAAGATGCACAACGTTGCGATGCGGGCAGCGCGCCAGACCGCGAAGCCGGCGTCTCGGCGTCATCGCGTCCCGCTCCATGTGCACCTCGTGCACGTAACTACGAGGTTGGCGCCGTTCCGCGCCGGAATGTGCACCGGGCGCAATTCATGGGCGAGATCAGGCCCGAACCGGCCATCAACGGCCCGATCCTGCTAGATACGTGCACCGGGTGCACGCCCTGCCGCGCTCGCACGCGCCCCGACGCCCCCCGCGCATACACCGCGCGCCCCCGCACGCCCCCCAACGCTCCAACGCCCCAACGCCCCAACGCCCGACGCCGACCCAGGACCGCCGCCGCTTTGACGGACAGAGCGCCCCTCCCTAGCATCAAACGGGTGAACTCCCATCGGCCGCTCACGGCCGGCTCGCCCGATCACGAGGGCGCCATTGCCGGGGCGGCGTACACGCGGCATCGTCGAATTCATCGGTCGAAGAGCCATCCGCGCCCCCGGATTCTGCAGCTGCTGGCGACCGGCGGCAACGGCGGCGCACAGGAGTCGTACACCGGGCTGCTGCTGCGCCTGGACCGATCTCGCTATGACGTTCGCGCCCTTTCCCTCTCCGCTGGCTCCGCGGTCTCCCGCCTGCGAGCGCTGGGAATTGCGGTGGATGTCCTGGATGAAGCCGATGACGAGCAGGCAGTCCGCGAGCTCGCCGCCTGGCTGCGCCGGGAAGAGATCGACCTGGTGCATTCGCACATGCACCGGGCAGAGGTGCTGGGAACGCGCGCGGCCGTGGCCGCCGGCGTGCCGGTGATCATGGCCACCGTCCACTCCTCGCGCGTCCGGTCCGCGGCCGACATTGCGCTGCTCGCAGCGCTGACGCCGCAGATGGATCGGCTGGTGGTTCCCTCGGATTCGATCGAGCACAAGGTTCGATGCGAGGGTCGCATCGGCGCACGCTTCGCGGTCATCCCCAACGGCGTCGATCTCTCTCGCTTTTCCACTCCCGCGCCGCCGTGCACCATGCGCGACGAGTTCGGCATTCCCTGCGACGCACCGCTCCTGGGTGTCGTGGCCCGCCTCGAGGCGGAGAAGGGACATCGCTACCTGATCGAGGCCATGCCCGCCATTCTCGAGGCGGCGCCGGATGCCTGGCTGGCCATCATCGGCGAAGGATCGGAAGCCGATGCATTGCGTGCCCAGGCTGCCGCCGTCTCGGACCGGATCGTGTTCACCGGCCGGCGCGACGACGTGTCCGCGCTGACCGCCGATCTCACCATCGCGGTCCTGCCCTCCCTCCGCGAGGCCCAGGGCATCTCGATCCTCGAGGCCATGGCCCGCCGCCGCCCGGTCGTGGCCTCTGCCGTCGGTGGCATCCCGGAGATGATCAC
>JACDBZ010000223.1 GCA_013694645.1 Chloroflexota bacterium | reverse complement strand
CGGGCCGGGGTGCGTCATTCGCCAGCATGATCGTCGCCTCACGGGCGGTCTTCGGACGGCAGGTTGCGCAGCGGGATTCAAAAATTCCGTGGGGACATCGGCGGCATGCGGCGCAGTGCTGCTCCTCAAACCCGTGAATGCATCGGTCGGTCATGGCCGCCTTTCTCGTGGTGAGCTCCTAGCGTACACCGATTCGGTGTGGTACATTTCGCACACGTGTTCGATTAGGCGCACCGGTCTGCGCCGCTTCAACGGAAGTCCGATCTCGATTTTACCCTTCGCCCTGACCGGCCCCCGCGTTTCCGCGGGAGGGCTTCGCCAGGAGCTATCTCCCTTGTCCTTCTCTGTCCTCGGGCTTCAGCCCGACCTGCTCCGCGCCATCGCGCGGCAGGGTTACACCGAACCGACCCCCGTTCAGCGCGAGGCGATTCCGCTCGTCCTCGCCGGCCGCGACCTGCTCGCCGGCGCCCAGACGGGTACCGGCAAGACGGCCGCCTTCGTGCTGCCGATCCTCCAGCGTCTCGCCGCGCGCCCGGCGCGCGATCGGCGCATCCGCGTCCTCATTCTCACGCCGACCCGTGAACTTGCCATCCAGGTCGAGGAGTCGGTCCGCACCTACTCCAGCGGCAACGTCCGCTCGACCGCCATCTACGGCGGCGTCGGATTTGGTGGCCAGGTGAACGCGCTGCGTCGCGGCGTCGAGATCGCCGTTGCCACGCCCGGCCGGCTGCTCGACCATAGCCGCCAGGGCACCATCGACCTGCGCGGGATCGAGTTTCTCGTCCTGGACGAGGCCGATCGGATGCTCGACATGGGGTTCATTCGCGACATCCGCCAGGTGCTCGCGCTCCTGCCGGATCGGCGCCAGAACCTGCTCTTCAGCGCGACCTTCTCGAAGGAGATCCGCTCGCTGGCGGAGGGCCTGCTTGATCGGCCCGCGTCGGTGCAGGTGACGCCCGAGAACACCGCCGTCGCACTCGTCGCGCAGGTCGTCCACCCGGTGGATCGTGATCGTAAACGCGAGCTGCTGACGCACCTGGTGCGGACGCGTGAGATCGACCAGGCGCTTGTCTTCACCCGCACCAAGCACGGCGCGAATCGTCTCGCCGAGCAGCTGACGCGCGACGGGATTGCCGCGGCGGCCATCCACGGCAACAAGTCACAGCCACAGCGCATACGTGCCCTGACCGACTTCAAGGCCGGCCGCGTGCTCCTGCTGGTCGCAACCGAGGTCGCCGCGCGCGGCCTCGATATCGAGAAGCTTCCGCACGTGGTCAACTTCGAGCTGCCGATGGTGCCCTCGGACTATCTCCATCGCATCGGGCGAACCGGCCGCGCCGGCATCACCGGGACCGCCGTCTCGCTGGTCTGCGTGGACGAGGCGCCGCTCCTGCGAGACATCGAGCGGCTGCTCGGTGGGCCAATTCCGGTTCGGCTGATTGACGGATTCGAGCCGAACCAGAACATTCGGCCAGAACCCATACGACTGCGATCCGGCCAGGGTGGCCAGCGTCGCGCTCCATCGGCGCCTCGACACGCATCCGGTGATCGCGGCCGCGTGCGATTCGGGGCCGGCCGTCGCCGACGTCCGGGGCGGGTGGCCAACAGCTTCTCGCGCTAGAGGGTGTCGTGCGCAGCGCTGGCTTCGACCGATCTTTCGGGTGCTGATTGGCCTGAGCATCGCCTCGGGGCAGCCCTTGTGCTCGCGCCGCGCCGATATTTCGGCCGCATCCCGCGCGGCTTGGCTGCTGCGCCGGCTCTGACCGATATTTCGGATCCGGACAAGCGTACGCGGCGCTCAGGTGTGATCCTCGTGCCAGCTGCACGCTGGAATTTCCGTCATACCCCGCGCCAGGAATGCGCCCGCCGGCGTCGCTTGCCGGATCGGCGAGTGAGGCGTACGCTGCGCACATCGTGACCGACATTCGCCGCAGCATCTGCACCGACACCTGCATCTGTCGCTAGGCGGGAGGAGCTCCGCTCCCGCTTCATCGGCGCATCGTCCTGGTCCGCCGGCCCTCTGAGGCCCTCCTTCCGCCCCGTTTCGGCCCCGACCTCATCCTCTCTACCCTTTCGGAGCATCCCATGACCACGCGTGCCCGTACCGCGCACCCCTACCGCGACACCGACGTCATCGATGCCCGTGCGCCGCGTTTCAACCAGGCGACCGTTGGTGCCGTCGCGCTCATCGCCGTCCTCAGCGGCTGGTGGCCCCTGCTCGGACTGCTCGCCGCCCAGCTTGGGATTGGCCTGCGTTTCGGCCGTCGTTACTGCCTTGCCTGCGTCGCGTACTTCGAGCTCGTCCAGCCTCGGTTCGGTGAGGGATTGATCGAGGATTCGCGACCTCCCAGGTTCGCCAACCAGGTGGGTTTCGTCGTGCTGACGACGGCGACCCTGGCGCACGTGGTCGGGTTGACCGCCATCGGCACCGGCCTCGGGTGGCTGATTGCCGGCCTGGCGCTGTTGGCCGCGACGACCGGAATGTGCGCCGGCTGCGAGATGTACCGCATCGGGGCACGTTTGCGAGGCATTCGGAGGCGCGACATTGACCGAGTCGAGCTCACCGAGCTTGGTGAGGTATCCGGTGTCGATGCGGGTGGTGAGCTGGTCGTCGCCTTCGGCCACCCGTTGTGCACCGACTGCAAGACTCTCATCGGCGAGCTGGCCAGTGGCACGCAGCGATGGGTGAGCGTGGACGTGCGCGACCGCCCTGACCTGGCGCGCAAGTACGGAGTGGCGCTGGTGCCGACCGTGCTGCGCGTGGCCGCCGACGGCCGGGTTCTCCACCAGGTGGCCGGCTGAGATCAGATCGTGGGTGGCCGCTCTGGTTCCACGGTCGTGCTCTTTCGCATCACGTCGTCCACGTCTGCATCTGACTCGAGGTTGAGCGGCGCGCCCTCCGTGCGAGGCCCTTCGGCCGGCGGCTCGGCCCAGTCACCCTCGTCGACTTCGGCCGCGGTGAGGGAGATGCCGATCTCTTTGAGCTCGGGCCGGACGTGTGCCAGCGTGGCCGCCGGCAGGTAGTGGTGCGAGGCATTGATGAGCCCCGACTTCACCAGGATGTAGCGGTCGGTCGTCTCCTCGACGGTGCCCACCCCCTGGGCATCGGCCGTCTTGACCGCCCAGCCGCTCTCAATACCGTGGATATCGTTACTGCTCATGCCTTTCGGCCAGCACGTCGCGTGCCGCATGATGTGCCGATGACCGCAGATCTGAAGATTCGCCTTGCTGATCCCGAGCGTGACGCGGAGGCGATCGCCGCCATCTATCGGCCCGCCGTAGAGGCTTCTGCGGCCTCCTTCGAGGACGTGGCGCCGGACGCTGCCGAGATGGCCGACCGGGTCCGTCGCACACTGGACCGAACGCCGTGGCTGGTGGCCGCAGATGACGCTGGTCGCGTGATGGGCTATGCCTATGCTGGGGCGCATCGCGAGCGTGCGGGGTACCGCTGGTCGGTCGATGTCTCGGCGTATGTCGATCCGGGCCAGGTTGGTCGCGGCATCGGCCGCCAGCTGTACGACGCGCTCCTGCGCATCCTTCGACGTCAGGGCATCGTCAATGTCTATGCGGGGATCGCACTGCCAAATCCGGCAAGCATTGCGCTGCACGAGGCGGTCGGCATGCGTCGCATCGGCGTGTACGAGGGCGTCGGATACAAGTTCGGCGCCTGGCACGACGTCGCCTGGTACGGGATGAAACTCTGTGAGCCGACCGGGACGCCGCCCGATCCGATCCTCCTCATGAACCTGCCGGGTCGCCCATAACGTGCCAAATCGCCGCAAATGCGCCAACTGGCTTGGCCCTGTGACCGAGGAGCGGTTCCAGCCTGGTCGTTTCGCCACCTCGCTTGGCCATGTGACCGAGGAGCGGCTCCTATCCGGTGGTGGTCGGTCATAGGGCCAACCGGGTTGGTTCTTTCGCCAGCGGGCATCGGCGTGGACTCGTGGACGGGACACCGATATCCGCCTAGGCTGAGCCAGCACGATGAGCACTCTCCGCTATTCCAGCTGGGACGGCAGCCAGGGGCTGCCGGCGTTCGACGCGGACGACGTGCTCGAGGCGCTCTCGGATGACATCCTGGCCGAGGGCGACGTCCGGCGGGCGCTTCAGCGACTGATGCAACGCGGCCTGAGCGGGTCGCGCGGCGGCGACATTCCGGGGCTGCGAGGGATCATGGAGCGGCTGCGCGCCCAGCGGCAGGCGGAGCTCGAGCGGGCGAACCTGGATGGCGTGCTCGATGACGTTAGTCGGCGCCTGGAGCAGATCCTGGAGACCGAGCGGCAGGGGATTGCGGAGCGTGTTCGCGCGGCGGAGCAGCGTGCGCTCGACGCGCCGCCCGGCCCAGACCAGGATCAGGCCCGCATGGGCGAGCAGGTCACGCGACGCACCGCCCGCCAGCGTGAGAATCGGCTCGACGCCCTGCCGCCCAACCTGGCCGGCCGCCTCCACGGGCTACGCGACTACGAGTTCATGGACGACGCGGCCCGCGACGCATTCACCGCGCTGACCGATGAGCTGCGCCAGCAGATGCTCCAGACCTATTTCCAGGGGATGAAGGAGGGGGTCGAGCGCGTCACGCCCGAGGACCTCACCGGCATCCGGCAGATGGTCCGCGATCTCAACGCGCTGCTCGAGAAGCACGCCACCGGGGCCGATACGACCGACGACTTCACGAGCTTCATGGCCCAGCACGGACGATATTTCCCGCCGGGCATCAGCAACACCGATGAGTTGATCGAACATATGCATCGACAGGCCTCGCAGATGGCGAGCCTGCTCAACAGCATGTCGCCCCAGATGCGCGACGAGCTGCGTTCGCTGATGGACGACCTGCTGCGCGATGATCGGCTCCAGATCGACATGGCGAGGCTGGCCGGCAACCTCCAGATGGCGCGCCCGGACCTGCCCTTCGGTGAGCCGTATCCGTTCGAAGGCGATGAGCCGATGGGCCTGGCCGATGCGATGGCCGCGATCGACCGTCAGCAACAGTACGACGCAATGGAGGAGTCGCTCACCGCTGCTCGCGATCCCGACGCGCTCGAGAGGGTCGACGCCGATGCGCTGCGCGACCTCGCCGGCGACGATGCGATCGACGACCTCGAGCAGCTGCGCGAGCTGACCCGCGCACTGGAGGAGGCGGGGTACCTCGACCGGGACGGCGGCCGTCTCGAGCTGACGCCGCGTGCCGCGCGCAAGCTCGGCATGCGGGCCCTCACCGACATCTTCAGCCGCCTGCGGCGCGAGGGTTTCGGCGGCCACGCGCTCCCACGACCGGGTCGCGGCGGCGAGCCGACCGAGGAGACCAAGCCCTACGAGTTCGGCGATCCCTTCGCGGTCGACATCAACCGCACGCTCTTCAACGCCATGGCACGGGGTGGGATCGGGACACCGGTCGTGATCGGACCCGAGGACTTCGAGGTCTCGCGCTCCGAGGAGACGACCACGTCGAGCACCGTCCTGTTGCTGGACATGAGCCGGTCGATGCTGCTGCGGGGCTGCTCATCGGCGGCAAAGAAGGTTGCGATGGCGCTGCACACGCTGATCCACACCAAGTACCCGCGAGATCGGCTGTTCGTGGTCGGCTTCGCCTACTACGCGCGCCAGCTGAAGCCCGAGTCCATTCCGACGTTGAGCCCTTACGAGTTCGAGTACGGCACCAACCTCCAGCATGCGTTGATCATCGCGCGACAGCTGCTTGGCCGGTCCATCGGCGGCAACAAGGAGATCGTCGTCATCACCGATGGCGAGCCGACGGCGCACGTCGAGAACGGCCAGGTCGAGTTCGCGTACCCGCCCACCCTGCGCACGGTCCAGTCCACGTTGCGCGAGGTGGGCCGATGCACGCGCGAGGGGATCGTCATCAACACCTTCATGCTCGAGCGGTCGCGATACCTCTCCGAGTTCGTGGACCTCATGTCACGGATCAACCGAGGGCGGGCCTTCTATGTCGAGCCTGAGCACCTCGGCGAATACGTCCTGGTCGACTACGTCAACAAGAAGACGAAGCGGGTCGCCTGACGAGCCGCAGTTTGCACCTTCGATAGGGTGCCGCACCTTAGCCGATGACGTCGATTGCCTCGTACACCCGTCCGTCAATGAAATCGAGGATGACGATTGTCCCCTCGCCGCTCAGCGGGCCGAGGTCAGACAAGAGGATGTACCAGACCCATCGGTCGCCATCTACGTCCGCGAGGTTCGCAAATCCTTCGAGTTCCAGCTCGCTTGCTGGGCCTGCTCTTGCCACCGTAACTGGGTGGTGCGCTGACTGCGGAGCGGCGGCACGCGCGAACTCGACGGCTTCGTCTCTAGAAAGCCCGGAGCCAGACTCCGGAGATCCGGCAGGCGAGTTCGAGGGTGGTGGCGGACTGGGCTCTTCCCCAGAGAACCTGCCGCCGTCCGCAGGGTGGACCGTGATTTCGACGAAGCCGCCTTGGTCGACATAGATGGCGCAGACGAGCCCGCCCGTGCAGGTCACCCTGGTCGAACTTGTCGCGGGTGATGTAGATATCGGCCGGATCGAAGCTCAGCGGGTCCCCCACCACCTCCTGGACGTTCAAGGCGACCGTCGTCGAGCGGCCAGCGTAGGAGAGCGCCGTGCCGACCGGGAATCCACAGACCTCGGGTGCCCCTGGCCGATTGGCGCGCTGGCGAGCTGGCAGCCCGCAAGGCCGAGGACGATGGCCAGAATAGCGCCGGGAGTCCGCTTCACGGCGGCATCTTACGGCTGCCAGCTCTGCTTGACCCTCAGTACGCGCGTATGCAGGTGTGCACCTATGCACCAACTCGACCAGGCACGGGCGGATACGGCACGGGACCCGCCGATTCCGGCTA
>JACDBZ010000179.1 GCA_013694645.1 Chloroflexota bacterium | reverse complement strand
GATCACGCCACGGGATAGGCCCATCAAGGACGAGGTCCAGCTTGAAGGCGGCAGGCCCGTAGCGGTATCGACGCAACTGGGCGGCGTAGACCCCCCGAAGCCGGTCGCCGGCGAGCGCCAGGATCTGTCGTGGCGTGAGGTCGAGCAGCGCGGCCCGATGCGAGGGGAGCTCCTCCAGGCTGCGCACCTCGACGTCGGTCTCGATATGTCCACCGAGCTCGCGAAGGACCGATGCCAGCGCATCGGTGATGCGCTGAGAGCCGCCACGCGGAATCGGCCAGCCGACGGCATGCCCGCTCACGAGCAGCGCGAGGCCGAGGCCGCCGCTCATGGGTGCCGTCAATGGCAGGAAGGAGTGTGCGCCGGCGCCGGCGAACAGCGCGCGCGCGGCAGGTGAGCGGAATCGGCGCGCCAGCGCGGCCGCGGGCGCGAGTGCGGGAAGGCCGAAGCGCGCCAGGGCGAATGGGTGGCGCGCCAGGGCCGTGGGTCGTATCGGCCCCAGCAGGGAGCTGACGATGAGCTCCCAGTCGTGGACGAGCGGTTCCACCCAGCGCCGGTAGATTCCTGCATCGTGGTCATCCTCGAAGGATGCCGCCGATTCGGCGATATCGCGGTAGATGAGCGCCGCCTGCCCGTCGTCGAGTGGGTGAGCGATCTGGATCGGCGGCTCGATCCACTCAAGACCGCGCTGCTCCAGGTCCAGCTCCCGAAACAGCGGCGAGGAGCGGGCGAGCGGATGGACTGCACTGCAGACGTCGTGGACGACGCCCGGAAGAGTCAGCTCCGCCGAGCGACAGCCTCCGCCGAGCGTGTCGCGGGCCTCATAGAGGTGAACGCTCCGTCCGGCGCGGGCCAGGACGATTGCTGCGGCAAGCCCATTGGGACCGCCGCCGACCACCACGACATCCGTCATCCTTCTCGTCGTTCCCATTCTGATGACCGGGGTCGTCCCATCGCTTCCCAGGCGGCCGTATGATCGCCCAGGTTCAGTGCATGGACCGCCTGCCGTGCCGCAAGCCCGACGATCGCGGTGAAGGTCGGGTAGGCGAACTCGATCTCGGCCAATCGCTCGACCGGTAACGCGGCCGTCATCGCGGCAGCCGCGATCTGCACGACCTCCACGGCCTGCTCGCCGATGACGTGCGCGCCCACCACGCGATGGCTGTCGGCGTCGACGACCAGCTTGCAGAAGCCTTCGGTGCGCCGATCGATGACGGCCCGGTCGAGATCGGCGTACGGGACGCGGCCGATGACCATTCGGCCGGCGGCCGCGGCGGCCGCCTCGGTCAGGCCAACGCTGCCGTACTCCGGATCGGTGAATCCTCCGTGCGCCACGATGCCGTGCGTGATCACTCGATCATCCGAGCCAAGCGAGTTCTCCGCGGCGATCCGACCTTCATGCGTGGCGCTCTGGACGAGCATCATCCGTCCGGTCACATCACCTGCGGCCCAGACATGCGCCGCCGAGGTTCGGAGCTGATCGTCGACCGTGATGTAGCCGCGATCGGTGGAGACCCCCGCAGCGTCCAGCCCGAGGCCGTCGATGTTGCCCGGCCAGCCGACGGCAAGCAGCACGGCGTCGGCATCGAGCTCGCTCGCTTCGTCGTGCAGCCGATACGTCACGCGCAGATGGCGACCGGCCCGCGTGATCTCCTCGACACCGCCGATGCCGGTGATCACCTCGATCCCGTTTGTCTCGAACCCTGCCTCCAACGCTGTCGAGATGTCAGCGTCCTCGCCGGGCACCACACGCGGTGCAAGCTCGAGCAGCGTGACGCGCGCGCCGAACGCGGCGAAGATCGACGCCAGCTGTGCTCCGGTGGCCGCGGCACCGATGATCGCCAGGGAGCTCGGGAGTGCGGACAGGCCCCAGATGTCACTGTGCGTCAGTGTCAGCTCGCTGCCGGGAAACTGAAGCCGTCGGGCGTGGCCTCCGCAGGCGATGATGAATCGCTCGGCCTGGATCGCTGAGCCGTCCGGCATTGCAACCGTCTGCGCATCGGCAAATGCAGCAGCGCCACGACCGCCGATCACCGTCACGCCCGCCCGCTCGAGGTGGCCGACCAGCTGCTTCTTCTCGTGCAGCTCGTAGATGGTTCGCTGGGTGGCGGCAAGGAGCGCGGGCAGGTCGAGCGTCGGGCGGTCGCCGCTCAGTCCGTAGTCGTCGAATTGCTCCGTGTCGCGAATGAGCCGCGCGGCCTTGGCAAGGACGCGTGTCGGGGCGCAGCCGTCATCGGTGCACGTTCCGCCAGGCTGGTCGTGCTCCACGAGCGCGACGCGCGCACCAAGCTCGGCCGCCCGTAGCGCCGCCGTGACTCCTGCCGGACCGCCCCCGATGACTGCCAGGTCGTAGATCTGGTCTCCCATGCCCGCCATCCTAGGCCGTGCTGTGGGCAACTTGTCTGGGGCTCGTGCGACTACCGGTCGGGTGGCCGACACCCCTGCCGTTGCACCGCACGGGCGCCTCGATTTGTCGAGGCAGATCCGCACGAGGCCGATCCACGGCGCGATTCCCACGCCGTGTCGCGGCCCGGCATGCCTGAACGTAACGTCCGGCGCGATAGCATCGAGACAGAGTCGATTATTCGGAGGCTCCCGAACACTCAGTCGAAGGCGACCTCAACCAGCGGGGCCGATCCGACCATGAGCGCGTGATCGATCCTCCAGCCGGCCGAAATCGGCTTCAGGAAGCGCTCGCGTTCGGCAGTATCGGTGATGACACGCGCCGTGGCCGTCAGATCCGCCTGCACGCTGCGCTTCAGGTGGAACGTGAAGCGCGGATTCGCGGCGAGGTTGGCCAGCCAGGACCGCGGGCGGCCGGGGTGGCCGCTGATCAGGATGTGCCCGTCCACGTTGTGGTACACGAGCTCGATCCTGCGCGGCTCGCCGGACTTCCGGCCGATGGTGGTGATGTCCATCACCTCTCCGCGCTTCAGGGTCTCGGTCACGCCCTCATCAGGGGCCGTGCTCATCTGGTGAGTCCTCTGCACTTGCACCGGGAGCGGATCGGGGCGCATCAACTTGCCACACGCAGCGTCTGCTCTTCCGCGCCACGCACGATCGTGATCTCGAGCGCG
>JACDBZ010000062.1 GCA_013694645.1 Chloroflexota bacterium | reverse complement strand
TGGCGTGGGCGTGGCGCAGGACGTTGCTGAAGGCCTCGATGACGATATGCCGCAACTGCTCGGCCTGCTCCGCTTGCAATCGTGGCCGGAAGAGTCCCTCCGAGCGTATCTCGAGCTTCACGAGCGTGTGCGCCTGGAGCTCGTCCGCCACGGCCAGCACGATCGCCTCCGCGTCTCGTGCCTCGAGCTCACCGGAGCGCAGGTCGAAGATCGTGCTGCGAATGTCGTCGGTGATGCGGTTCAGCTCGCCCATGACCGTGCCGATCCGGCCCCTGGTCGCCGTTGGCTCGGCTCCGATCTCGGAGGACGCCTGCTCCAGGTGCAGCCCCGCAGCGTAGATCGACTGGATGATGCCGTCATGCAGGTCGCGACCGATGCGCTCTCGCTCGCGGAGGAGGAGCTCCCGGCGTCGCGCGTCGGCGAGGGCGCGATCGGTCTCCTGCTCGAAGAGCTCGAGGCTGCGAATGACGGCAAGCGCGATGGCCAGGCCGGTCAGGGACCGGAAGACCTCGATCGGCACGCCGAGGGTCTCGACGATGGTTCGACCATTCAGCACCGAGGCCGGGGGGAATGGCGCGGGCAGCGGAACGAGGCCGCTCACCAGGGCGTAGACGACGAACGCGATGGATGCCGCGCGCAGCGTTCGCGCGCCGCGCGGGCCGGCCATGGGGCCGAGGAGTCGGGTGGTCCTGCGCAGTCCGACAGCCACGAGAAGCGACGCGGGCAGTGCCAGCATGGCTCGCGCGACCACATCACCGACTGCCAGCGGCGCTCCGACGCTGGCGATGGCCGGGCCGATGTCCCCCGAACGGAGCCACGAGCCCGCGTCCGGTATGAAGCCGGAGGCCACGGTGCTCGAGATGGCGAGGGTCGCCACCACCCACAGGCCGATCGCGATGGCGGGCACGAAACGGAGTCGAGTGCTCGTGGCCCGCTCGAGCTCCGGGCTGCGAGTGCTGAGGACCAGCTCGACGCCGAATTGGAAGAGGAGCGCGAAGCTGATCGGCTTCAGGAGGAGCTGAAAGACGAGCAGGGCCTCGATGAGTGGCCGCGGCAGGAACCCGGCCTGGATCGGGATGAACAGGTAGCCCCACTCCATGAGGCCGTGCACGATCCCGAACGCGGCCAGCCATCCGAGAGGCCTGGCCAGCGGCAGCTGCGACCGCTGCCGGCTCTGCAGTGCGATCGCCAGGCCCATGACGAAGAAGACCTGCCCATAGATCGACAGGACGATGATCCGATTCGTCTCGAACAGCTCCGCCAGCCAGCCCACGAGCGGCATGGTAGTGCTGCTCGCGCGTGCGCCTCTGTAACTCCCGTGCCGTGGGGCTTACCACAGGATTGCGGGGCCCCTCAGCCCTCCCATCCGCCTATCTTCCATCAGCTGGGAGATGCCTCCGAAAACCGACCTCCGAAAGCGTGGAAGTCGTCATAAGCCCCATCTGATGAGAGATGGAGCGAGCCGCGGCGACGGCGCGACCGCGCTCAGTCGGCCGGCCAGCCCTCGGCGATGAGGTTGGCGACGAGCGCCGTCCAGCCCGTCTGCGCGTCGGCGCCGAGTCCCTCGCCGCTCCTGGCATCGAAGTACTCGTGGAAGCGGCCGGTGCGTTCCCAGTCGGTCTCGACCAGCTCCACCAGGCGTTCGCGCAACTCATCGGCGAAGGCCGGGTCGTGTTCCTCGAGGGATCAAATGAGGAGGTAGTTGATCGGCAACCAGACCGGTCCGCGCCACGACGAGTTGGTCCTGCGAACGCCTCAGCCGCCGGGAGCGGCTACGATCTTCGGGTGACGTCCGACGTTGATCCGCAGCCGGCAATGCCGCTCGCCGTTCGGCTCTGGTTCGCGGTGGCGTTTGCCCTGCTGGCCCTGACCGGACTGCTGCTGGGTCGCATCGTGGAATTCGTCGACTTCAGTGAGCGCGCGCCATTCAGTCTGCTCGGAATCTTCATGATGATCGAGCTGGCGGCCGTGCTCTTCGGCATCACAGTGGCGCTTCAGCGCAAGCGCATCGCCTATCGGTTCGCGCTTGCCATCGCTTTCCTGCCGGTCCCTGTCCTGGCAGGTCTTCCGCCGGTGCTGCTCGACTTTCCTCCGACTGCGGCGAATGGGTGGTACCTGCTGCTGGTCCCCATCGGCGCGGCCCTCACCGCCGGCCTGCTGGTCGGGCTCTTGCGCCCTGGCGCTCGTGCCTGGTTCAACGAGGATTGATGTCGGTGACGCTGACGGACCCACGGGTCATGCGCGCCCTGGCCAAGACCAGTCCCGCCCCTGGTGCAGAGATCATCGAGCGGCCGGTCCCGAGGCCCGGTTCCGGAGAGGTGCTTCTCCGCGTCGAAGCCGCGAGTATCTGCGGCACGGATCATCACCTGTTCACCTGGGATGACTGGGCCGCGGAGAACCTGGTGCCGCCGCGCATCCTTGGGCACGAGATTGCCGGCACGGTCATCGCCACCGGCAACGGCGTCACGCGCGTCAAGGAGGGCGACCTCGTCGGCGTCGAGTCCCACCTCTTCGACTGGACCTGCGCCCAGTGCCAACGAGGAGACATGCATCTGTGCCGCAATCTTCGCGTCATCGGCGTCCACGTCGACGGCGGGTTCGCCGAGCACGTTGTCATCCCGGAGGCCAATGCCATCGAGTCCAACGGCCTGGACCCCGCGGTGGTCGCCCTCCAGGAACCGATGGGCAACGCGGTCCACGCCGCGTTCGTCGAGCCGATCGAGGGCAGGAGTGTGCTCGTTACCGGCTGCGGACCCATCGGTCTGTGCGCGGTCGGCATCGCCAGGGCGGCCGGTGCGGCGCTCGTGATCGCAACGGATACCGAGGCATATCGGCTTGAGCTGGCGCGAACCATGGGTGCCGATCTGGCGCTCGATGCGACCGACCCTACCACCGAGGAGCGGATCTTGGAGGCGACCGGCGGCGATGGCGTGGAGGTGGTGCTCGAGATGAGCGGGGCTGCACCTGCCCTCGACCAGGCGTTGCGCGTCGCCACCCGCGGCGGACGAATCAGCCTGCTCGGCATCTTCGGCCAGACGCCGCGCGTCGACCTGTCGGAGATGGTGATCATGAAGGGGCTCCGCCTCCACGGCATCTTCGGGCGCCGCATCTACGACACCTGGGAGCGGACGCAATCGCTCCTGCGATCCGGCGCGCTCGACGTCTCACCGATCATCACGCATCGGCTCACCCTGGCCGACTGGGAGC
>JACDBZ010000142.1 GCA_013694645.1 Chloroflexota bacterium | reverse complement strand
CTGAGGCACGCAGCGTCCGCGTTCTCCGCCGAGATCCGGGCCGCGTCCGCTTCCAGGCCGAGCCGCTCGAGGGTCGCCCCGATGGTCACCGCTGTGGCATGTTCCCGTTTCGCGCTGGCCGTCGCGTCCTTTGCTTCGGTGTTGATCCGGTTGATCTCGGTCAGCCAATCCCGCGCAGCCGCCTCGAGCTGGTCTGACGTCGTCGCACCGGCGACGGCGGCCCGGAAGCCGCCCTGCGCGGCATCCTTGGCATCATGCACGGCACGCGGGTCGGCGCGCCACGTCGCCGTGACGGCGGCCGCTTCGTGCTCGTCGTACGTTCGCTGCGCCGCGCGCAAGATCTCCACGGCGGATGACGCCTGGGCTCGAGCGCGGGTGGCGAGTTCGCACCGTTCATCGGCCAGCAGCCGCATCTCGGCGCACGGTTGCGCGGCCGGTGAATCCGCCATGGTCGGTTCGGTCGGTTCGGTGGCCGGTTCGTGCCCGAGACGCTCATCCCCGCCCTCGACGACCTGGAAGCGGCCTGGAACATCGCGCGACGCGATTCGGGCTATCGTGCCGAGCTGCGCAGGCTGCACCGCGATTTCATCGGTCGCCCGACACCGGTCTTCGCCATCCCGCGAGCGGCGCTGGCGGAGCGCGGCGGACGTGGCGCATCGGTCTGGCTGAAGCGTGAGGACCTCGCGCACACCGGCGCGCACAAGATCAACAACGCCGTGGGCCAGTCGCTGCTCGCGCAGCGGATGGGAAAGCCGCGGGTCATCGCCGAGACCGGAGCCGGTCAGCATGGCGTGGCAACCGCCACCGCCTGCGCGCTGCTCGGCCTGGAGTGCATCGTCTACATGGGCAGCACCGATATCGAGCGCCAGGCGCCGAACGTGCGGCGCATGGGCCTGCTGGGCGCCGAGGTGCGGCCGGTGACGACCGGCAACGGCACGCTGCGCGACGCCCTGAATGAGGCGCTTCGGGACTGGGTCGCCAACGTGGAGGACACCTTCTACGTGCTCGGATCCGCGGCCGGCCCGCATCCATATCCCGAGATGGTCGCGTCGCTCCAGGAAGTGATCGGGCGAGAGGCGCGGGCGCAGATGATGGCGCATATCGGTCGTGTGCCGGACGCGGTGGTCGCCTGCGTCGGTGGCGGTAGCAACGCGATCGGCATCATGCGGCCGTTCATTGATACCGCGGCCCGCCTGATCGGGGTGGAGGCCGGCGGTCGCGGCGATGCCCTCGGCGACAATGCCGCCTCACTCGGCCTCGGCGCGCCGGGCGTGCTGCACGGTGCCTTCACGATGCTCACCCAGGATGCCGCCGGCCAGGTCGTCGAGCCGCACTCGGTGAGTGCCGGACTCGACTATCCCGGTGTGGGCCCGCAGCTGGCGGCGCTCGCCGAATCCGGCCGACTCGAGGTGCTCCGTGCGACGGATGCCGAAGCCCTCGAGACCACGACCTGGCTGGCGCGCACGTGCGGCATCATCCCGGCGCTCGAATCGGCGCACGCGGTCGCCGCCGTCCTGAGGATGCTGCCGGAGCTGCCGGCCGATGCGCATGTGCTCGTCAACCTGTCGGGCCGAGGCGACAAGGACCTCGGGATCCTCGAACGCGAGCTGCCGGCGCCGTGAATGGTCCCGCGCGTATCCGGCGGGCATTCGATGCCGCCGCAGCGGATGCGCGCACCGCGTTGATCGCCTACATCCTGGCCGGCTACCCGACCGAGGCCGATGGTCTCGCTGCCGCCGAGGCGGCGCTCGCTGCCGGTGCGGACCTGCTCGAGGTGGGGGTGCCGTTCAGCGACCCGCTGGCGGATGGCCCCACCATCGCCGATGCCGGCCGCGTTGCGCTGGCCGCCGGTGGCGGACTGCCCTCCGCGCAGCGCCTGGTCACCTCGCTCCGTGGGCGAGGTCATACGACTCCGATCCTGGTGATGAGCTACCTGAACCCGCTGATTGCTGCCGGGGAGGGCCAGACACTTAGAGCGCTGCGCACGGCCGGTGCCGATGGCCTGATCGTCCCGGACCTCCCGGCCGGGGCGTCGCCGCGCCTGGAGCGACTCGCCGCCTCGCTCGGCCTGGCCGTGTGCTTCCTCGTTGCACCGAACACCTCCCGAGCACGCATCGAGGCGGCCGCCAACGCGACGACCGGATTCTTGTACGTCGTCCCCCTCCTCGGGGTGACGGGGGCTCGCGACACGATTGCCACGGGCGCGCGTCAGCTGGTCGCATCGGTCCGCGAGCTCGCCGCTGGACGCGTCCCGGTGGCGGCAGGCTTTGGGCTGAGCACGCCGGCACAGGTCGCCGCGCTCGCTCCTGCCGCCGACGGGCTGATCATCGGATCGGCGCTGGTCGCCGCCATGCGCGACGGCGGCCACCAGCGCCTGGGCGCTCTCGTGCGCTCACTTGTCGCTGCGGCGGTGCACCGCTAGTCTCGGCGCGATGAGTTCACCCCTTCTGACCCTCGTCGCTGCCGTTGCCCTCGCAGGTTGTTCGAGCGAAGCGTTCTGGGGCGTGAGCAGCGTGGACAGCCCATAGCGGCACGCGACATGCGACGCTGCCTCCCATGTGTTTCGATACCGATGCCCGACCTCCAGTTCCGCCGATCCGCGGCTCTGCCCTCGATGCCGGCGCCCTGAACCTGACCAGCCGCGATGGGACCGAGTTCGCGGCCTACGCCGCCAAGCCAGAGGCACCGTCGGCTGTCGGGGTGGTGATCCTTCCTGACGTGCGCGGCCTGCACCCCTACTACGAGGAGCTGGTCCTGCGCTTCGCCGAGGCCGGCGTGCATGCCGTCGCGATCGATTTCTTCGGCCGCACGGCGGAGTCATCGCGGCGCGGAGAAGGCTTTGAACATGAGCCGCACGTCATGCAGCTCAAGCTCGAAACGGTCAATGACGACGTTGCCGTGGCTGTCGCGCACCTGCGCGAGCGGGTCGATCGGCTCTACACGGTCGGTTTCTGCCTGGGTGGGCGGATCAGCCTCCTTCAGGCAGCCAACGGGCTCGGGCTGGCTGGCGTCATCGGCCTGTATCCATGGCCCGTCGGCCCGCACCGAACGGGGTTGCCCGCACCAGCCGATGAGGCGCCGCGCTTTGCATGTCCCGTGCTCGCCATCTACGGCGGCGCGGATGCCGGAATTCCCACCGAGCATCGCGACATCTTTGACCGCGCGCTCGACGATGCAGGCGTCGAGCATCGGACGGTCGTCTACGAGGGTGCTCCGCATTCGTTTTTCGATCGCAATGCCGCAGGCTCCGCCGATGCAAGCAGCGCGTCATGGCGCGAGATCCTCGGGTTCATGGGCGTCGCAGACTGACCGGCTACTCGGCGTCGAGCGGGTAGACCGGGACCTCGCGAGCTCGTGCGTGGGCGATCACCCGGGTGCCGACCTCGATCGTTGCGCTCGAGGGCGTTGCGACCTCGAACTCGAAGCCAGTCGGACTGCGGAGCACGTGATGAACCTCCGACCCGTGAAAGACGCGCCGGACGACGGTGAGGACGCTCTCGGGGCGGGGTGCGCTCGACAGCCGATCGACCTGGAGCATGTGCAGCTGCTCGGGCCGCAGGAGGACCTCGGCGCGGACACCATCGGCGAGTGCGCCGTGCCCGGCGCGGAATCGGCCGACCAGGGTCTGTACCTCGCCATGCCGTACCTCTCCGGGGAGCAGATTCGCCTCCCCCACGAATCCAGCCACGAAGCGGTTGACCGGTCGCAGGTAGAGCTCGTCCGGCGTGGATACCTGCTCGATGCGTCCGGCACGCATGACGGCCACGCGATCGCTGATCTCGAGCGCCTCTCCCTGGTCATGGGTGACGAAGAGGGTCGTGGCTCCCGCGCTGCGCAGGATCTCGCGGACGTCGCCGCGCAACTGCGAGCGGAGCGTCGCGTCGAGGCTACTGAACGGCTCGTCGAGCAGGATCAGCGCGGGATGCGGCGCCAGCGCTCGCGCCAGCGCCACCCGCTGCTGTTGGCCGCCGGACAGCTCGTGCGGCATGCGTCGCTGCAATCCCGCCAGGCCGACCAGCGCGACGAGCTCGGCGATCCGACGCTGCCGGTCGCGCCGCGCCAGTCCGAAGCCGATGTTCCCCGCCACGTCCAGGTGCGGAAAGAGCGCCGACTCCTGGAAGACCATGCCGATGCGTCGTTCCTCGGGCGGGAGGTGGCGCCGCGGGCCAGCGACGACGCGACCCCCGACCTCGATCCCGCCGCCATCGGGCCGCTCGAACCCGGCCACCAGGCGCAGCAGCGTCGTCTTTCCGCAGCCCGACGGACCCAGCACGGCGAGGAATTCGCCGCGTCGCACGTCGAGATCGACGCCATCAACGGCGGTCACGTCGCCGAATCGCTTCGTGAGCGCCAGCGTCCGGAAAGCGAGCTGTGGGGCGTCGGACGGGTCGGACATCTGCGGCATTGTGACGCTCGGTCGCTCGACGGTGGCCGTCATCGGTCTCGTTCCCGGCGCAGGACCACGGTCAGGGAGAAGGCGGCCACGATCACCATCAACAGTGCGGGCGCCGCGGCGCGGGCGAAGAATCCCTCGCTGGTAGCGCTCCAGATGCGAACGGCCAGGGTGTCGAAGCCGGTCGGCGCCAGCAGGATGGTGGTCGGCAGCTCCTTCATGGCCGTCAGGAAGACGAGCGCCCCACCGGCAATGAGACCCGGTCGGATGATGGGCAGGGTCACCTCGCGCAGCACGGCGCCGGGCCGTCGCCCGAGCGTGCGCGCCACCTCCTCGATGCGAGGGCTGACCTGGAGCAGCGAGGCGCGCGTGACGCCGACGGCCTCCGGCGCGAAACGCACGAGGTATGCGAGCAGCAGCAGCGGCAGGGTCTGGTAGATGGCCGGAAGGAATCGGGCGGCGACGAAGACGAAGGCCAGGCCGATGACGATCCCGGGCAGGGCGAATCCCGCGTAGGTAGCCCGTTCGATCAGTACTCCGACCCAGTTCCGGTGGCGTACGGCGAGGACCGCAACCGGGATCGAGGCAAGGACCGCAAGCACGGCAGCCAGGGCGGAGGCCAGCACCGAGTTGAGGGTCGCATCCCACACCAGGTTCAACGGCTCACCGGCTGACACCCCACGGATCAGCCAGAAGGCGATCGTCCCGACCGGCATCACGACCGACAGCCCCACCACGACCGAGCAGAATGCCAGCGCCAGCCAGCGCCACGCGCCGAGGCTCACGGTCGCCGGTGGACGCGCCGCACCCGCGCCCGCACGGTCGTAGCGCGCGCGTCCGCGGAGTCTCGATTCGGCCAGCAGGACGCCGCCCGTGCAGGTGACGAGCATCAGCGCGAGCACTGCGGCGAGTGTCGGGTCGAAGCTGGCGCGGTACTGGACGTAGATGGCGCGGGTGAACGAGTCGAACTGGAGGAGGCTGACGGCTCCGAAGTCGGCAAGGCTGTAGAGGGCCACCAGCAGCGCGCCCGCGGCGATCGCCGGGCGCAGCTGGGGGATCGTGACGGTCCAGAACGTCCGCCACGGGCCGCGGCCGAGGGAGCGGCTGACCTCCTCGTAGGCGGGATCGAGGCGCAGCAGCGCACCGCGCACGCTGAGCACGATGTAGGGAAAGCTGAACAGCGTGAGCGCCAGCGCGGCGCCGGGGAAGCCGTAGAGCTCCGGCAGACGGGTGATGCCGAGCGGCTCGAGGAGCGACTGGAGAGTCCCACGTGGGCCGAATGCGGCGACGACGGCGTATCCGCCCACGTAGCTCGGCACGACCAGGGGCAGGACGCTCAGCACCCCCCACCAACGACGGCCGGGGAGATCGCTGCGGGTCGTCAGCCAGGCCAGAGGAAGGGCAACCAGGACCGATGCGGTCGTCACGGTCGCGGCGAGCACCAGCGTGCGCGCCAGGACTCCCAGCGTGCGGTCGCGCAGCGCCAGCGCAATCGCGCTCTCGTCGCTGCCGGCGGCGAGAATCAGCAGATAGGCAATCGGCAGGAGCCCCAGGAGCGCGACGAGCGCCCCCGCTCCGGTGAGCCAGGCCGGCGGTGCGGGGACGCGGGACGCTGACCGCCTCGTCGTCAGGGTCGCCAATCAGTGTTCCTACAGGATCCCGACCTCCTGGAGCAGCTCCAGGGTGCCCTCCAGGTCAGACAGCTCGGACAGGTCCAGCTCGGGCGACCCGATCTCACCCAGGGATGGGAGGGCCGGATCGGCCTCCATGCCGTCGATGAGTGGGTACTCGTATGTCTCCGTCGCGAAATACGTCTGGGCCTCCTCGCCGAGGAGGAACGCAACCAGCTCACGGGCGGCCTCGTCGTTCTCGGCGGTGTTCAGGATGCCGGCACCGGCGACGTTGACGAGGGCACCGGGGTCACCATCGGTCATGAAATGGTTGGCCGCCGCGGTGTCGGGGTCCTCGGCCAGGCGCTGGAACAGGTAGTAGTGATTGATGAACGCAACGTCGATCTCGCCGCTGGCCACGGCCTCGAGGGCGGCGCTGTTGCCGTCGTACACGTTCGGCTCATTGGCCTGGATGCCCTCCAGCCACTCGCGGGCACGATCCTCTCCCTCGATGATGCGCAGTGCGGTCACGAACGACTGGAAGGATCCGTTCGTCGGGGCCCAGCCGATTCGGCCGCTCCACTCCGGGTCGGTGAAGCCGAAGATCGAATCCGGCATGTCCTCCTCGGCCAGGGTTTCGGTGTTATAGGCCACGACGCGCGCTCGACCGCTGACGCCGACCCACTCCCCGCTGGGAGACTTGAAGCGGTCCTCGACGGCGCCGAGGATCTCCTCGGGAAGGGGAGCGAGCAGGCCCTCCTGTGCGACGGCGCCCAGTGCACCGGCGTCCTGTGCGAAGAAGACGTCGGCGGGCGAGTTCTCGCCTTCGGTCAGGATCAGGTTCGCCATCTCGGCGGTGTCGCCGTACCGGGCCTCGACCTCGATGCCGGTCGCCTCGGTGAAGTCCTCGAGCAGCGGACCGACGAGCTCCTCGCTGCGTCCGGAATAGACGGTCACCATGGCCGACGTCGACGGTGCCGACCCACCGGGTTCGCTCTGGCCATCACTCGGCGCGGAGCTGGATTGCGGCGCGCAGGCAGCGGCCAAGAGCGTGAGGGCCATCGAAGGAAGAAGGACCCCGAAAGCGGTGTGTCAAACGTGTAAGCCTCCAGTTCAACGTGAGCGTGTTCAGACGTTGGGGGCGGTCTCTGCGGGCATCGAGCCGGGACGCCGATCGGCGGCACGCGCTGGCCGGAGGTACAGGCCCAGCACGCTGCCGATGTAAACGAGCCACGCGAGGAAGGTCATCCATTCCGGCGTGCTGGTGTAGCCGAAGATGGCGCGCAGCATCTGGCCGAGCAGGTTGTCCTCGTGCGAGAGGATCCCGCTGATGTCGAATGCCGTGGCTGTGCCGACGCTGATCCAGCCAATCTCGATGAACTCGTGAAGGCTGTGCGACAGCAGACCTGCTGCAATGAAGATCAGCGCCACCCCGGTCCAGTTGAAGAAGGTTCGCAGGTTGATGATCCGTGCACCGCGATAGAGCGCATAGCCGATCCCGATCGCGATGAGCAGGCCGATGATTGCGCCGATCAGCGTGCTGGTCGCCTCGGTCCCGGCGGCGGTGGCCTGGCCCATCAGGAAGAGGGCCGTCTCGATGCCCTCGCGGATGACGGCGGTGAACGCCAGGAGGGCCAGGCCGAAGAGGCCGCCCTCCATCAGTGCCCGATCGACGCCGGCGTGGAGCTGACCCTTGATGCTGGCTGCCGCGCGGCGCATCCAGAACAGCATCCAGGTGACGACGCCAGCGGCGATGAGCATGGCGAAGCCCTCGAAGATCTGCTCCGCCGGCTCGCCGAAGCCTCCGATGGTGTTGAAGAGGATGACCCCTACGCCAACGCTGATGGCGATTGCGGCGCCGGTGCCGAGCCAGATCTTGCCGAAGTGCCGTCGGTTCCCGGTCTTTGCCAGGTAGGCGAGGATGATGCTGACGATCAGCGCCGCCTCGACGCCCTCTCGCAGTCCGGTCAGCAATCCGGTGATCAAGAATCCGAAGTCCATGGCCCTCTCCCGGTGAGTGGCTCGCCTCGATGAGGCGTCTGACCCTTCAGTCTGTAAGGCTAGCCTTACACTATTCCTTCGTCAACCCTAATCACGGAGAAATTGGTCGGGATTCGTGTGGCTGCGAACTGCGTCTAGAATCGCTGGTCCCGTCCATGTCCCCACGGAGTACCAATGATCGACTTGTCCCTTACCGATGCGCAGCGCGACGTCCAGCGAACCGCTCGCGCATTCGCCGAGCGCGAGATCCTGCCGCGCATCGGCGAGCTGGATGCCAGTGCCAGCTACGACCGTTCGCTGTACGAGAAGATGGGCGCTGCTGGTCTGCTGGGGCTCCCCATCCCCGAACGCTATGGCGGGGCCGGGATGGATTACATCGCCTTCGCGCTGCTGTGCGAGGAGATGGAGCGCGCCGATACCGCCTTCCGCGTCATCCTTTCCGTCCACACCGGCCTGAACTCGCTGACGCTGCTCCAGTGGGGCACCGAGCAGCAGAAGCAGCAATACCTGGTCCCGCAGGCGCGCGGCGAGAAGCTGGCGACGTTCAGCCTGACAGAGCCCGGGGTGGGATCGGATGCCGGTCGGCTGACGACGACGGCACGCCGCGACGGCGATCGCTACCTCCTCAATGGCTCGAAGATCTGGATCAGCCTGGGGGACACGGCCGATCATTTCCTCGTGTTCGCCACGGTTGACAAGAGCAAGGGACATCGCGGCATCACTGCCTTCATTGTCGAGCGCTCGTTCCCGGGCTTCTCCTCCGAATCCCTGCACGGCAAGCTCGGTGTCCGGGCCGGGAACACCGGGATCCTGACTTTCTCCGATTGCGAGGTGCCTGCGGCCAACCGCGTCGGCGAGGAGGGGGAGGGCTTCGCGATCGCCATGAGCGCCATCGACCAGGGCCGCTACACCGTGGCGGCGGGAAGCGTGGGGCTGGCGCAGGCCTGCCTGGACGCATCGGTCAAGTACGCGCACGAGCGGCAGGCGTTCGGCTCCGAGATCGGCCAGCACCAACTGGTCAAGCAGATGCTCTCCAAGATGTACGCGGGCATCGAGGCGGGACGGCTGCTCGTCTTCAAGGCCGGCGCGAAGAAGAACACGGGGGAGCGGAACACGCGCGAGACCGGCCTGGCCAAATGGTTCTGCACTGATCACGCGGTGGCTTCTGCCCTTGATGCCATCCAGGTGCACGGGGCGTACGGATACTCGAACGAATACCCCGTGGAGCGCTATCTGCGCAATTCGAAGGGCTCGGTCATCTACGAGGGAACGTCGCAGATCCACACCATCATGCAGGCCGATTACCTCCTCGGGTATCGCAAGGACAAGCCCCTTCGCATGCCGCAGCCCCCGTTCGAGGGAGAGATGTAAATCCGAAGACGAGGCAGCTCCGCGGGCAACTCGGGCCAGCCTGATGTCCGCGACCGGTGGAGTGCAGCTGCTTCTCCCGCTCGCAGATTGACAACCGCGCTGGGGGTATGCATTGGCCGGCGTATGGGCATCGCCGCGACCGGGCTCACGCTCCACAGCGCCGCGGGAGCGCCGTCGCAGCCGGCCAACGCGCATCGGGGAAGCATTTGTCAATGTCACGCGGCGTCCGGCCCGGGCTGCTCAGGCACCGGCCTGATGCCGACCGTATACTCGGCTCCGTGAGCCGAACCATCGAGCTGATCGCCGGGCTGCTCCTCGTCCTGGTCGGCCTGGTAGTCCTGGCCAGCGAGCCGCTCCTCGAGTTCCTTCGCGGACTCGGAATCGGGGACGAGGTCCTGCGATGGTGGCCGCTCCTCTTCATCGGCGCCTCGCTTTTCTTTCTGGTCCCGGGCTTCCTTGGCGGACCCAGCCGGCGGCTGCGGGCGGGGATGGTGATCCCGGGCACGCTCCTGGCGGGCGTCGGTGGCGCGCTGCTCTACACCAGCCTGACCGACCGCTGGGCCGCCTGGGCATACCTGTGGAGCGTCCTTCCGTTCAGCTTCGGGCTCGGCATGTACGCGGCCGGATGGATTGCCGATGCGCCCGCCTTCAAATGGATCGGCTCCGGGATTGCCGCCGGGGGAGTGGTCGCCTATCTCGTGTTCGCGACAGCATTCGGGGGCGAGGCCTTCCGCCTGGTCGCCGCCCTGGGCATCCTCGCCCTGGGCCTGGCGCTCACCGTCGGCGGGCTCGCCGACCGCCTCAGCCGGAAGTCATCCGTCTAGCCTGTCTCGAGCGCGCGGTTGTATCGGGCAGCGGCCTCATACATCGGCGTCTGGTCGCCGGATTGTCAATTTCAACGCGCTCAGGCGCGGCCAAGGTGCCGGTCGAACCAGGCCAGGATGCGCTCCATGCGGTCGATTCGTCGGTCCGGCCGGCCGAAGCTCTTCATGCCGTGGTGCTCATCGGGGTAGAGGATGAGTTCCACCTCGCGTCCCAGCACCTTCAGAGCGGTGAAGAGCTGTTCATTGTCGGACGCGGGGCAGATCCGGTCCTCCTCCGATTGGAGCATCAGGAGTGGCGTCCTGATGTTGGCCGCGTTTCGCAGAGGTGAGGAGCGCCAGAGCGCGCGCATGCCCGCATCGGTCAGGGGATCGCCCAGGCCGGCGCGCCGGTTGTAATGGACGCCGAAATACGAGTTGGCCCAGGTGCTGACCTGGTTCGTCACACCGTTCTCGGAGGAGGCCGCGGCAAAGCGATCCGTGACGCCGATGAGCCATTGGGTCAGGAAGCCGCCGTAGGAGAGCCCCATGAGGCCCAGTCGCTTTGGATCGGCCAGCCCGCGCTCGACCAGCGCATCTACCGATGCAAGGGCGTCCTCGGCGTCGACCGTCCCCCAGCTCGCGGAGAGCGGGCGAACCCACTCGCCGCCGAACGTGGTCGATCCTCGGATGTTCGGCATCAGCACGCGGTAGCCGGCGGCGCACAGCGCGATGGCGTCGAGCGTACCCCCGGGACCCCATGCGCCGGTAGGGCCGCCATGCAGGTGAAGGATGGTCGGGAGCGTCCGTCGGCCGGCGGCGGTCGGCGAGGCGAGCCAGGCGTGGATCGGTCCAGCCGGCCCGTCCAGCTCGAGCTCGGAAAGCGTCACCGTCGGGAATCGACGCTGCCACGTGGACCCATCGCGCGTGATGGCACGCAGCGCGCCATCCTCGACTGCGTGGACGTCGCCTGCCCGAGCGTCGATCGCTACGCTGACTGCGACTCGGCCACCTCCGGCGTGGATACCGGCGCAGGCGATCCGAATCGCCGGATCCGTGAGAGGTTCAGCGCGACCCTCGAGATCGACGCGGTACGGAACATTTCGCCCCCGGTTGCCGATGATGACCGACAGCGTTTCGTCCGAGAGCCAGGTCGGACCGGGCGCCTCTTCACTCAGCAACAGGTCGCACCATGCCCACTCGCCGACGGGCCGGTCGAGCGACGCCGTCAATGATCGCGGCTGACCCGACGCCAGGTCCAGGACCCAGAGCGCCGGCGGGACCTCGTCGGGCGGATCATCCACGTCGGTGCCGATGAAGGCCAGGTGACGGCCATCGGGCGAAAATGCGGGACGATCCGCGTCGCCAGCCAGACCGACGAGCTCCCGGATTTGCGGCCTCGCATCGGTGCCGACCGACCAGACCTGGAGACGCGGGTGGATGGTCGCGTCCGGCCCACGATCAGCGCCGAACGCGATCCGGCGTCCGTCAGGCGCCCAGGCCGGGTGGAGCACATCGAAGTCGCCACTCGTCAGCTGACGTGGCTTCGCCCGCTCGCGCGCCGCCACGAGCCACAGGTGCGCCCGACGGACGACGTGCCCGGATTCATCGTCACGGAAATCGAGGCGCGTGAGGCGGCGCGCCACCGGCTTCCGTCCCTTCGGCCCGTCGTCCCCGATCACGAATCGCTGGTCGCCCGCCTGTGCCACCAGCGCAAGACGCCGTCCATCGGGGCTCCAGTGAACGCTCGCCACGCCGTGCTTCAGCTTCGTCAGCTGCCACGGCTCGCCGCCGTCGAGTGGCAGGATCCACGCCTGGGCGACCGCGTCGTCGGTCCCGACCGCCGAGCGCACGAACGCCACGCGGCGGCCATCCGGCGAGATGTCCGGTGATCCGTCACGAACGCGTCCGCGCGTCAGCTGGCGGGCTCGGCCGCCGCGGTAGGGTCGCCTCCAGATGTGAGATTCGTACGCCCCGCGGATGACTCGTCGCAGCGCGTAGATGACGGTATCGCCATCCGCGGTCATGCGAAATGACTCGAGCGCGACCTGGGCCCGCACGAGGGCGCGGGGGGTGGCAGCGGTCATGACGATTGAGTATGCCGAACATTCTTTGATGGTTCGAGCGTCGGGGCGATGAGCGAGGAAGGGATACCCGCCGATCGGCCGCTGTCCGAACCTCGTTCGCCACTTGA
Source organism: Chloroflexota bacterium (assembly GCA_013694645.1). Classification (GTDB taxonomy): domain Bacteria; phylum Chloroflexota; class Limnocylindria; order QHBO01; family QHBO01; genus JACDBZ01. The sequence continues at coordinate 3,183 of JACDBZ010000142.1, read as the reverse complement.
TCGAGGGATCTGACGGTCGCCCGGCGGACCAAGCAGCAGGCTCACGCCGGCCACGGCGACGATCGCTCCGGCCAGGACCGCCGGCAGGAGCCGCACGATTCGCGAATCGAGGTCCGCGACCACGGCTCCGACGATGGCAGCGGCAGACGTCCCTATCAGGCCCGAGACAGCGGCGGCGAAGGCGTGAGCCAGCGTTGGCGACGCAGCCCCGACCTGGCGCTCGCCCGCCATCACGACGCCGAGCACGATGATCAGCAGGGCGCCGAAAAGGCCGGCTCCCAGCGTGGCAGTTGCGGCCCGGGCGGCGCCGACCTGCGTCGCGCCGGTCGCTGCCGCGCCTGCGCTGAGAGTGCCGGCCACGAGATAGGTGGCGAGGAGGGCACCTCCCGCATCCGTCGGCGGTGCGGTGACGAACCATGCGAGCGCGATGATCGGGCCGGCCAGCATGCCCAGCGCCGCGACCCAGGTGAGCGGGCGGGTCCAGTCCTCCGGGTCCTCGGGTGGCACGACCTCGCCGAGCCGAATACTGACCGGGACCAGGTCGTCCCCGGGATTGCCGCCGATCATGCCGCCGTCGTGCTGCGCACCGCCGCGGGGACCGCGGTCAGTCGCAGGCCCAGGATTCGAGCGCCGAGCTCGCGCACCATCCAGCCGGCCTGGGCGGTTACGTGGGGATCGGTCGCGTCGAGCGCCAGGCGCGCCAAAGCCTCGAGCTCGGGCATCGCGAGCGGCGTGTTGAGGTCGTCGTCCATCGCCGCCAGGAACCGCGTCCGATGCTCGGCCACCATCGGGGGGAGGTCAACGACGTCCGCGAGCGCGGGATCGGCAGGGGATTGCTGCTCGGCTCGCACGCATGCGCGACGCAGGAGGGCGGCTGATTCGGCCGACACCGCGAGCTCGGCCTCCGTGAAGTGGACCTCCGATCGGTAGTGTCGTGAAACGAGGTAGTGACGGATCGCGTCGCCGGGATACGTTCGCAGCAGGTCACGCACCAGCACGAGGTTGCCGAGCGACTTGCTCATCTTGTCGCCGTCGTAGCTGAGCATCCCGGCGTGGGTCCACCAGGCGACGAATGGCCGATCGCCGGTGGCGCCCTCCGCCTGGGCGAGCTCAGATTCATGATGCGGGAAGAGCAGGTCGGCGCCGCCGCCGTGGATCTCGAACTGCGTGCCGAGATAGGTCATCGACATCGCCGAACACTCGATGTGCCATCCAGGACGACCGGGACCCCATGCCGACGCCCAGGCGGGCTCGTCCGGCAGTGAGCGCTGCCAGAGCACGAAGTCGAGCGGGTCGCGCTTGCCGGCCATGTCGGGGACGTTGCCGCGCTCGTTGGCGATCGGCAGCATGTCGGTCCGCGACAGCTTCGAGAGCTGCCCGTAGGACGGATCGGCCGAGACGTCGAAGAAGACATTGCCCTCGGCGGCATATGCCAGGTCATTCGACACCAACTTCTCGATCAGCGACAGGACCTGCGGTATGTGCTGCGTGGCGCGCGGATAGTGGTCGGGCGGCAGCCAGTTGAGTGCGGCCATCTCGGTCAGGAAGGTCGTCACCCATCGGTTTCCGAGCGCAAGGTAGTCCTCGCCGGTTTCGCGCGCCTTGCGCAGCATGTCGTCGTCGACATCCGTCAGGTTCTGAACATAGATGACGTCATGGCCCAGGTACTCCAGGTACCGATGCAGGACATCGAAGCTGACGTACGTGAACGCGTGCCCGAGATGACCGGTGTCGTAGGGCGTCACGCCGCAGACGTAGAGCCCGATGCTGTCTCGGTTGGGGATCGGCGCGAATGGATGCAGCCCGCCACGGCGGGCATCATGCAGGCGAAGGGTCACGCTGCCGATTCTAGAGCGGTCACCCGATTTCGCGCGGGGGCTGGACGGGACCGATAGAATCGGCCGACCGATGGGGGAGTCAGCTGCCGATCCATCCACCGTATCGGAGTCCGAGCATGGAAGTTCTGCGCTGGTTGCTCTTCTTCGCGATCGCGATGTTCCTGATCGTGGCGGGCATCTTCTTCGTCATGGGGCGCCCGCTGCCGTTGCCGCGTTTCTAGGTCCGCCTCACCACAGGTTCGGCTTCGTGCTCATCAGAAAGCCGATGACGCCGATCACGCTCGCCATCCCGTACGCCACGTAGCGCTGCTGCCTGGCGCGCCTGCTCCAGGTGTCATCGTCTGCGCCCGCCATGCTCAGCCCGATGAGGCGCCGTAGGTTCGGGCGGCTGATGACGGCGGCCACGACCAGGTTGATCCCGTACAGCGTCAGTGCGACCAGCAGCCATGGCTGGGTGAGCAGCTCCGGGCCGAGGATCAGGAGCATGGCCGTGCCGGTGATCGCCAGCCCGGTCGCGATGATCAGGGTGCCGGTACCCTGCATGGTCGTCAGCGCCTTCGTTGCCGGATGGGACGCGCCATCGTTGCGACGCAGCACAAAGGGCAGAAGCACGCTCGGCAGCAGCAGCGCCACCGCCAGCACGATGTGTGCGGCAAGGAGAATCGGAAACCAGCTCATTCGGCTGCGATGCTGGCGGTCTCGATCAGCGGCCCTTGGTGAATCCCTGGTGAACGCCCAGGCGGCGTAGCAAGGTTGGAATGTTGACCGCCCATCCCACGCCCAGCGGACGATCCGAGAAGAGCTTCGGCGAGCGCGGGTTCCAATAGGCGGAGCGCAGTTGTTCGAGTGACGGCAGCCTGAAATCGTACGGCACAACTCCCAACAGTTTCCCATTCCATGTGCGCTGCGCCGGCGGCTTGCGCAGCTCGGTGTAGACCGCGCCTGCCACGGCGCCAACCACTGCCATGCGGAGCAGCCAGGCAAGGTCGCCCAGCTCGTTGCGGGCGGTATCGGCCCGCTGCGCGAGGTCGTCGCGAACGTTGTCGATCATGAATTCCTCCTTGGCCGATGCTCATCGCAAGCCCTGTGCCGGGTCGTGCTCCCGGTACTCTAGCGCCAGGACACCACCGAGTTCGAACCTGTCGGGCTAGCTGCCGAGGTCGATCCGGATTCCCAGGTTGTCGATCGCACGTTCGACCACGAGCCGCATCACGACGAGTCGCAGAGCCGCCTGCCTCGAGGTGGCGGGCGTCGCGATCGAGGGCTGAGGCGCCGCATCAACCAACCGTTCGAAGCGAACGGCAGCGTGGTTGCCCATCGTGGCGCTGTCGACCTCGGCCGAGAC
>JACDBZ010000137.1 GCA_013694645.1 Chloroflexota bacterium | reverse complement strand
TCAATGTCTTGACTGTCTGGGACATCCCGGCGGCCGTGGCTGCATCGTTGAAACCGGCCGAGTAGCCCATGACCACGCCGAGTCCGATGAGCAGGATGACGTAGAGGAACAGCTGGAGGTCGAAATGACGCCAGTCGCGACCGCGAAACGACTCGACGAAGGTCGCGGTCGCAACACCCATCGGTCTAGTTCGCCGTCACAAGACTGAAGTCGTTCGGATCAAGCCTGAGATCCTCGTCCAGGTCGTAGAAGAGCTGGATGTCGAAGTAACGCCAGTCACGGCCCCGGAACGACTCGACGAAGGTGGCGGTCGCGACGCCCATCGGTCAGTTCGCCGTCACGAGGCTGAAGTCGTTCGGATCGAGGCGCAGATCCTGGTCCAGGTCGTAGTGGAGCTGGAGGAAGTACTTGACCACCTCGGCCGACACGTTGCCGGGCACCACCGCGGAATAGTTGAAGCTCACGATCGCAAGCTCCGCGTCGGTTGCGCCGGCAACGCTCGGCAGGTATGCAACGAACCAGGAGTGGAACGGGAGCGTGCCCTCGTCCGTGAGCTCGCCGAACTCCGCCGTGCCGGTCTTGCCCGACAGCGCACCAGGGAGATCGAGGTCACTGATGTTGTAGGCGTGACCGGACGTGATCACCTCCCGAGCACCGACGCGCATCGTCTGAAGGGTGGCGTCATCGGCGGCGACCTCATGCAGCACCTCGGGTGCGAACGTCTCGACGAGCTCGCCGTCCAGGTCCGTCTTGCCGCGCACGATCATCGGCTTCATGAGCGTGCCGCCGTTGGCGACCGCGGCATACGCGTTCAGCAGCTGAAGCGGAGTCACGGCGATCACGTTCTGGCCGATGCCGGCCTGTGCCAGCTCTCCGGTGAACACACCCGAGCGCCCCTGCTGACGCGCCCATTCGGTGCTGGCGATGATGCCTTCCTCCTCGGAGGGCAGCCTGATGCCGGAGAGCTGGCCGAAGCCGAGCTCGTGCGCCCACTCGGCAAGCGGATCGATCCCCGTCTCGACGGCCATCTGGTAGAAGAAGGTGTCCGAGCTCTTGGCAAAGGCGTCGACCATGTCGAGTGGGCCGAACCCCTTTCGGTTCCAGTCATAGAGGCACTCGCCGTCCGGCGCTCCGGGAATCTGATAGCAGCCGTAGGTGGGCCACTCGCGATTGGCCGTCGTCACCCCCTCTTCCATGGCGGCGATCCCCGTGACGAGCTTGTAGGTCGACCCCGGCGGATAGATATCGCTGATCGCGTGATTGCGCAGGGGCCGATCCGCATCGGCGAGATAGACATTGAAGTCCTCGGTGCTGATCCCGCCGGCGAACTTGTTGTTGTCGTACGCCGGCAGGGAGACCATCGCCAGGATCTCGCCGGTCTGCGGATTCATCACCACCGTGACCCCCTGGCTGACGTCGGCGACGTCCATGCCCCAGGTGAGTGCCTGCGTCGCGAGCCGCTGCACGTCCGCATCGATCGTCAGCATGAGGTTGGTTCCCGGCGTCGGCTCGCGAATCGTCTCGATGACCTTGAGCTGGCGGCCCGACGCGTCGCGCTCGACGAGCTGCCTACCGTACGTGCCGCGCAGCACCTTTTCGAACGAGGCCTCGACGCCCGCCTTGCCGATGACGTCATCGCGCAGGTAGCCGTCCACCTCGAGCGCCTGGAGCTCGTCCCGGTTGATCGGTCCCGTGTAGCCGATGACGTGCGAGAGGAGCTGCCCGCCGGCTGTGCCGGTCTCGTCGAGGTACTGGCGGATCGGCTCGACGGTGATCACCACTCCCGGCAGGGTGTCGGCTTCCTCGCCGATCAGCAGCGCGGCTTCGCGGCTCACGCCGCGCTCGATCGGCACGAGATCGAATGGAGACCCGCTGAATGCATCGAGTCGCGCACGCAATGTGGCTCGCTCCGCGCCGGTGAGCTCCGCGACGCGGGCGAGGACCCGGAGACGATCAGCCTCGGGGAGGTCGGCCGGCCGAACCTTGACCGTCCAGGACGGAATGCTGACGGCGATCGGCCGTCCAGCACGGTCGAAGATCAGCCCGCGAGGCGCCGCAATCGACACCTGGACGGTGCGATCGGCCGCCGCCCTGCCGGCGTAGACGTCACCGTTGACCACCTGGAGCTGAAACAGGCGTCCACCGAGGACCAGCAGCAGGAGCGCCGTGGTCACCGAGAACGCGATGAACCGGGCTCGGGAGCGGTGAAGGTCGACCCGGCCATCGTTCAGATCCGTCATCGGCTCACCAGGCGGGTGCTTCATCGGACGCCTGACGCTGCATCAGCGCGCGCGCCGGGTACAGAAGCAGGGCGGCGATAGCGCCATTCAGGATTGCGGCGGCAAGCAGGATGTTGACTGGTGGTGAAGCGGCAACGGCGTCGGTCACGAGCTGCGAGATAAATAACGAGCCGACATCGGCCACGATCGAGCCCGCCACCACGGCTGCGACCGGATAGATCCAGACCAGCCCGCCGAAGATTCGCCCGCCCCCGGCGACCAGCGCCGAAACGATGAGGAGCACGAGCGGTATCGAGCCGAGCGGCTCACTGACCAGCAGGTTCGCGATCAACCCGGCGACGAATGCCCAGACGATGCCGGGCAGGAAGCCGGCCAGGCAGGTTACGAGGATCACCGCGACGAGGACGAGATTGGGCTTCACTCCACCGACGACGATCACGGGGGCCAGCCCCGCGTGCGCGATGCCGACGAGGAATGCGATGAGCGGGCTCAGGTAGCTGATGGAGAACCCCGTTGAGCGCGGTGAATGCGGAAAGTATACGAGGAGAGCGACGCACCCGGCGTGGCCGATGTGGAAAACAATTCCACGTGAAACATCCTGCCCGGTAAGCCACCGGTAAGCGGCCGAAGAGGGCCGAAACTGGTAGAATTAGCCCACATCTGAACTCGCAGCGGAGCACGCGTGGTCCGGGTCATCGCATGTACAAACCAGAAGGGCGGCGTCGGCAAGACGACCACGGTCATCAACCTGGCGGCATTTCTGGCACTCTCCGGCACGCGAACGCTTGTCATCGATCTTGATCCGCAGGGGAACGCGACCAGCGGCCTCGGCATTGATCGTCGGATGGTCGGCCGCTCGTCATACGACGCTCTTGTCGACCGGATCCCGATCTCCGACCTCGTCACGGGCACACCTGTTGAGGGCCTGGATATCGTTCCGTCATCCCCATCGCTCTCCGGAGCGGAGGTGGAGCTCGCGGCGACCCCCGCGCGTGAGCGTCGGTTATCCGCCAGTCTCGCCGAGCTGCATGGACGATACGACCGGGTGTTGATCGATTGTCCACCCTCACTCGGCCTGCTGACGGTCAACGCGCTCACTGCGGCTGATGGCGTGCTGATCCCGGTCCAGACCGAGTACTACGCCCTGGAGGGCCTGAGCCAGTTGGTCAACACGATCCGACGCGTCCGCGAGGACCTGAATCCACGCCTCGAGATCGATGGCGTGCTGCTGACGATGTACGACGCGCGCACGAATCTGTCCGCGCAGGTCGCGTCAGAGGTGCGCCGCCACATGAATGGCAGCGTGTATCGGACCGTGGTCCCGCGCAGCGTTCGACTCTCGGAGGCGCCCAGCCACGGGCTGCCGATCGCGATGTACGATCCGGCCTCGCGCGGCGCGGATGCGTATCGCGAGCTCGCCGGCGAGGTGGTCGCACGTGGCTAGCAGCCCGTCGCGCGGCACGCGCGCTTTCGGCCTCGGACGCGGCCTCGATGCGCTGATACCGGGACGGGATGACGATCGCGGCGTGCTCGAGATCGCCCTGCACCGGCTCGCAGCCAACCCGGATCAACCGCGCGCCACGTTCGACGAAACGCTGCTGGGGGAGCTCGCCGCATCGATCGCGGTGCATGGCGTGCTCCAACCCGTCATCGTCCGCGAGCTGGCGGACGGTGGGTATCAGCTCATCGCCGGAGAGCGGCGCGTCCGCGCGGCACGCCTGGTTGGGCTGGAAACGGTTCCGGCCATCGTCCATGAGACCGATGGAGACGCGACCTCGCTCGAGCTGGCGCTGATCGAGAACCTTCAGCGCGAGGACCTGAACGCCATCGAGACGGCGCTCGCCTATCGCGAGCTGATCGATCGCTTCGGCATGACCCACGAAGCGCTGGCGCGGCAGGTCGGCAAGAGCCGCGTGGCGGTGAGCAACGCCCTGCGCCTCCTCGAGCTTGCTCCCGAAACCCGCGCCGCCATCATGGAAGGGCGAATCAGCGAGGGCCACGGCCGCGCCCTGGCTGCAATCACCATCCCCGAGCTCCAGCGCGCCGTGCTGGCCGTGGTGCTCGAACGCCAGCTGTCGGTCCGTCAGACCGAAGAGCTCGTCCGGCGCAAGCGCGACGAATCCCCCGCTCGGCGGGCTGGTGCGCTCAGCCACGACCTCCAGGACCTCGAGGCACAACTGCGCGGCGTCCTGGCCACCAGGGTCGGTATCGTGCGTACCCGCCGCGGCGGCCGGCTCGTGATCGACTTCTATTCGGACGAGGAGCTGGACCGGCTCTACTCGATCATCACCCGTGGCGCGAACGGCGAGCTTGCCGGCACCGCATCATCGATCACGACAGACCACGAGGATTTCCCGACCACATGACCGTCGAACGAGCACCGAGAGCGCGCGGCACGAAGGCGTCATCGAGCTACACCGCCAAGGACATCGAGGTTCTCGAGGGACTCCAGGCTGTCCGCCTTCGCCCCGGCATGTACATCGGCTCGACCGATGCGCGCGGCCTGCACCACCTGGTCTGGGAGATCGTCGACAACAGCATCGACGAGGCGATGGCGAACCAGGCCACTCGCATCGACGTCGCGATCCACGTGGATGGCAAGCTCGAGGTCGTCGACGACGGGCGCGGCATCCCGGTCGACCGGCATCGGACGGGAAAGAGCGCCCTCGAGGTGATCATGACGGAGCTCCACGCCGGCGGAAAGTTCGGCGGGAGCGGCTACAAGGTGTCCGGTGGCCTGCACGGCGTCGGTGCCAGCGTCGTGAACGCGCTGAGCTCCGAGATGCGGGTCGAGGTGCTGCGCGACGGCAAGCTTCACGTCCAGGAGTTCGTGCGCGGCGCGCCGCAGGGCCCGGTCAGGCAGATCGGTGGGCTGGTCGAGGCGAATCGCGGCCTTGACCCGACATGGAAGCGGACTCACGGCACGCGCACGTTCTTCCAGCCGGATCCTGAAATGTTCGAGACGCTCGACTTCAGCTGGGAGACGATCACCACGCGCCTGCGCGAATCGGCATATCTCAACAAGCGCCTCTGGATCCGCCTGCGCGACGAGCGCACCGACACGGAGAAGAACTTCTTCTTCCAGGGTGGAGTGACGAGCTTCGTTCGGCACCTGAATCGGCGCCGCGACGTGCTGAACGGCCGACCGATCTACGTCGAGCGCCTGGTCGGCTCCACGAGCGTCGAGGTCGCGCTCCAGTACAACGATGGCTTCACGGAGAACGTCATCGCCTTCGCGAACAACATCAACACCGTCGACGGCGGCACGCACGTCGCTGGCTTCCGTGCCGCGCTGACGAGCTCGCTCAATACATGGGCCCGCAAGTCGAGCACGCTCAGCGAGAAGGAGGCCAATCTTTCCGGTGACGACGTGCGGGAAGGACTCACCGCAGTCATCAGCGTGAAGCTGACGGACCCGCAGTTCGAGGGGCAGACCAAGGCCAAGCTGGGCAACGCCGATATGAAGGGCATCGTCCAGAACGTGGTCACCGAGGGGATCGTCCAGCACCTCGAAGAGAACCCTGCCGACGGACGCCGCATGATCGAGAAGTGCCTGACCGCGGCCAGGGCCCGCGAGGCCGCTCGCAAGGCGCGGGACCTGGTCATCCGCAAGGGCGCCCTCGAGGGAATGGCGCTCCCCGGCAAGCTCGCCGACTGCCAGGAACGAGATCCCGCGCGCTCCGAGCTGTACATCGTCGAGGGCGATTCGGCGGGAGGTTCGGCCAAGCAGGGACGGGATCGGCGATTCCAGGCGATCCTGCCCATGTTCGGCAAGATGCTCAATGTCGAGAAGGCACGCCTCGACCGCGTGCTGAGCTCGGACAAGATCCGGCCTCTGGTCATCGCCCTGGGCGCCGGGATCGGCGAAACCTTCGACATCGCGAAGCTGCGCTATCACCGCATCTGCCTCCTCAGCGACGCCGATGTCGACGGTGCACACATCAGCACCCTGCTTCTCACCTTCTTCTACCGGCACATGCCCCAGGTGATCCATAACGGCTACCTTTACATCTGCCAGCCGCCGCTGTATCGGGTCAGCACCGGCAAAGTGACCCGCTACGCGACAAGCGAGAAGGAGCGCGAAACCGCCCTCAAGGAGCTCTCGCGCGACGGCAGGACCAAGAACGTGACCGTTCAGCGCTTCAAGGGGTTGGGCGAGATGAACGCCGACCAGCTCTGGGACACGACCATGAATCCCGAGACCCGCACACTGCTGCGCGTCGAGGTCGGGACCGCGGAGGCGGCGGACGAGATGTTCAGTACCCTCATGGGTGAGCATGTCGAGCCGCGACGGGATTTCATCCGTGGCGAGGCTCGCAAGGTTCGCAATCTCGACATCTGAAAGGCAGTCAGACCGATGCCATCACGACACGCGGCCGACCTCCGACAGGTGGCCAACAAGACCGGTCGCACCATCGACGAATGGTGCGAGCTCCTCGAAGCGAACGGGGTGGGTGACCGCCGCGAGGCGGTGAACATGCTGCGCGACTCGTACGCGGTCAGTCACGCGTTCGCGCTCGCAATCGCCGACAAGTGTCTCCGCAGCTCCGGCGACGACGAATGGGGCGCCGCCGATTACGACGCCGAGGAAGGGCAGGACCGCTGGTAGTCATGGAGAGCGAGGTTGGGACCCTCGGCGACAGCCGCTCGATCGTTGCGGGCGACGGTCGTCGCTACGCGTTCGCCGACCACAACTGCTTCGCCTGCGGCGCGGACAACCCGATCGGCATGCAGCTGCACATCGAGATCGGTGAGGGCACCGCACGGGCAGCATGGGTGGCGGGCCATGACTATGTCGGGTGGAGCGACAAGCTGCACGGCGGGATCATCGCCACGCTGCTGGACGAGGTGATGGCCTGGGCACCATCCAGCTTCGACTCATGGGCGGTGACCGCCGAAATGTCGATCCGCTATCGGTCACCGGCGACGCCGGGAGAGCGTCTGATCGCGACAGGACGCGTGGCGGAACGACGTCGCCGCATCTTCGAGGTGGTCGGCGAGGTTCGGGGCGCGGATGACCGGTTGATTGCCGAGGGTCGCGGACGCTATCTGGGCGCCTCCCCGACCGCGAAGGCAGAGCTCAAGGACCGATACGGACTGACGCCCGGAACAGCGGGTGAGTGACAATGACGACAGACGCGACATCATTGTGAAGTCACCGAGCGTTTACGCGCGTATATCCTGCGGCGTGAGGTCCATCTAGGTGGATACGGACAGGGTGGGCAACGTTCGCGTCGTTGCGATCGAAGACGAGATGCGCACCGCGTACATCGACTACGCGATGAGCGTCATCGTCGCGCGAGCGCTGCCGGACGTCCGGGACGGGCTGAAGCCGGTCCATCGTCGAATCCTCTACACCATGCAGGAGATGGGGCTGCGTTCGACCGCCGCCTATCGAAAGTGCGCCGGCGTCGTCGGAGAGACGATGGCCAAGTACCACCCGCACGGCGACCTGGCCCTCTACGAGACGCTGGTGCGCATGGCACAGGACTTCAGCCTGCGGTATCCACTCGTGGATGGCCAGGGCAACTTCGGCTCAGTGGACGGCGACCCACCGGCGGCGATGCGCTACACCGAGGCGCGGATGGCGTCGATCACCGACGAGATGCTGGCCGACATCGACAAGGAGACCGTCGATTTCGTCGATAACTACGACGGACGCCTGCGCCAGCCGACGGTCCTTCCCTCGAAGCTGCCGAACCTGCTGGTCAACGGGTCATCCGGGATCGCCGTCGGCATGGCGACGAATATCCCGCCGCACCACCTCAACGAGATCTGCGAGGCGATTCGCGCGCTGATCGACAACCCCGAGATGAGCGTCGACGACCTGTGTGAGATCGTCACCGGGCCAGACTTCCCCACCGGCGGCACCATCTTCCGGTTCGAGGAGCAGCGCAACCCGTTGAGCGGCGAGAAGGAGCGGATCGACGCGATTCGCCACCTGTACGCCACGGGCCGGGGCCGCATCATCGTGCGTGGACAGGTCACCTTCGAGGAGGCCCGTGGCGGGATGGCGGTGGTGATCACCGAGCTGCCGTACCAGGTCAACAAGACCACGCTCATCGAGAAGATGGCTGACCTGGTGGCCTCGAAGAAGATCACCGATGTTCGCGACATTCGCGACGAAAGCGACAGAGACGGCATGCGGATCGTGGTCGAGGTCAAGCGCGACGGCTCGCCGCACACCATCATGCAGCAGCTCTTCAAGCACACGCCGCTGCAGACCAGCTTCAGCGCCAACATGCTGGCCCTGGTGGATGGCCAACCGCAGACGCTCGGCCTCAAGAAGATGCTCGAGCACTACATCACCTACCGGCGTGACATCGTGCGCCGCCGGACCGAATTCGACCTCGCCCGCGCGCAGGAACGCGCGCACATCCTCGAGGGCCTGAAGGTTGCTCTCGACAACCTCGACGACGTGATCGCAACCATTCGCGCGGCAGCCGACGTGGACGCCGCTCGATCGGCGCTGATGTCCCGATTCGGGCTGACCGACGTGCAGGCCAACGCCATCCTGGAGATGCAGCTTCGCCGATTGGCGGCCCTCGAGCGCAAGAAGATCGAGGACGAGTACCGAGCCATCATCCAGCTCATCAGCGAGCTCGAGGATCTGCTGGCCAACCCGCGCAAGATCCTGACCGTCATCAAGGACGAGCTGGCGGGCCTCGTCAAGAAGTACGGCGACGAGCGGAAGACGCGCATCCAGGCCGATGCCAACCGCGAGCTGACCGCCGAGGACCTTGTCCTGGCAGAGGATGTCGTCGTCACGCTCAGCCAGCGCGGCTACATCAAGCGCCAACCGATCGGCACCTTCCGATCGCAGCGCCGGGGCGGTCGCGGCAAGCTCGCCATGCTGACCCGCGAAGAGGATGCCGTCCGCCACCTGGTGGTGGCAAACACGCACGACAACATTCTCTTCTTCACGAACCGGGGACGCGTCTTCATCACCAAGGTGCACACGCTGCCGGATGCCTCCCGACAGGCGAAGGGCCTGCCGATCATCAATCTGCCCGGCGTCCAGGTGGAGCAGCGCGAGTACGTCAGCGCGATCATCAGCCTGCCGCAGTTCGAGCCGGGCCACTACCTGGTCATGGCCACGCGCAAGGGGATGATCAAGAAGACCTCGCTGGAGGACTACGCCAAGATCCGGGCCAACGGGCTGATCGCGATCAACCTCATCGACGGCGATGAGCTCCAGTGGGTCGGCCTCTCCGACGGGCAGAACGACATCGTCGTGGCCACGAAGAAGGGACAGGCGGCGCGCTTCACCGAGCGCGAGGTTCGGCCACTGGGACGTGGTACGCAGGGCGTGACCGCCATCCGGCTCAGGGGCGACGACGAGGTCATCGGCATGGAGGTCATCCAGCACCTCGAGCAGCAGCTCCTCGTGGTCACCGAGCAGGGCTATGGCAAGCGGACCGATGTCGCCGACTTCCCGATCAAGCACCGTGCGACGGGCGGCGTCATCGCGAACTCGCTCAACGCCGACACCGGCGCCGTGTCCGCCATCCGACTCGTGGGACGCGAGGACGAGGAACTGATGCTGATCACCGAGGTCGGCACCATCCTGCGCACCGAGGTCGGCGGCATCAACCGTTACCGTCGTGCGTCGCGCGGCGTGACCGTGATGAAGCCCAACCCCGGGGACCGGATCGTCTCGATCACCGTCTTCGTCGACAACCGGCCGCCCGAGGAGCT
>JACDBZ010000128.1 GCA_013694645.1 Chloroflexota bacterium | reverse complement strand
TCGACGTGCCGGTCACGCGCGAGGAAGTCACGATCACCCGCCGAGCCGTCGATCGCCCTACGACGGGTGAGACGTTGACCGATGCATCGGTTGATGTGCCGGTCTACGAAGAGCGGGTGCGGACCGGCAAGGAAGCCCGCGTCGTCGAGGAGTTGGAGCTCGGCAAGACCGTCAAGACCGACACGGAGCGTGTCACTGACACGGTGCGACGCGAAGAGTTCGATATTGACGGCGGCGACGACGTTCGGAAAACGTAATCGGCTGGTAGCCGATCCTTCATAGCCTTCCTCGGGGGAGCCGCCGCGAAGCCCGCAACGTCCGACCGATCCGCTAGCAGGTTGTTCGGCAAGTCGGGATGGCGGCGGCTCCCTGACAGCCCTATCTGACAGCCACGCCGGCGATACGGGCCGTCACGGGCTGGACAATCTCGGCCGCTCGACCTGCAGCGTGAGCACGGAATACCACCAATCGGACGCCCGCGGACACCCTTACGCCCGACTTGAAAACCGACGTGGGTGCAAGCCCACCGTGGGTTCGAATCCCACCCCCTCCGCCAGCGGCGTCTCAACAAAGAGATGCCGGCCTGGCTCACGGCCGCCGTGAGTTGCACCGCCTGCACGTATCTACGAAGTTGGCACCGAACCGGGCGCCGCACTGCCCAGACCGCGGCCCCCACGGCCAGAATGTGCGCCGGTATGCACACCCCGGTCATGCGAACCACGCACGTTGGTAGATACGTGCATCCGAGACACGCGGCGCGTATGGTCCCTCACCCCTTCAGCCCCGGTACCTCGTGGTGAAGGCGGCAGCGGGCCTCGTAGGTTTCGTCACCCATCCCACCGATCACGATCAGCGGCGAATCGGCTCCCGCAGGGTCCCCATCGATCAGCCGCTGTGTGCGGGTCGCGGGCTCACCACATACCATGCAGATCGCGGTCAGCTTCGTGACCTGGTCTGCCAGGGCCAGGAGCCGCGGCATTGTGCCGAACGGGACGCCACGGAAGTCACGATCGAGGCCCGTCACCACCACCTGCTTGCCGAGCTGTGCCAGCCGTTCCACGACGTCGGGCAGGCCGTCATCGAAGAACTGCCCCTCTTCGATCGCGACGATGTCGGCTTCGCTCACCGCGGCCTCGATCTCGCTCGAATCGTCCACCGAGATGGCGTGATGCTGGGCACCCGAACGCGAGATGACGGTGACCCGATCGGTCCGCGTGTCCAACCGCGGCTTGACGAGCAGGACGCGACGCCCCGCGATCGAGAAGCGCCGCAGGAGCCGGAGCATCTCGTCGGTCTTGCCGCAGAACATGCAGCCGGCGATCACGTGGACCCAGCCGTGCGTGTAGAACATCGGTCGGGAGAGTCTACGCAAGGGAGGATGCCTGCGAGTGGGCATCCCGCGACCCGCGACCCGCGCAGGCGCAGTCTGTGGCCCTCCGCGAAGCGGGCGCGCACATGGCAGTGAGCTGACCGCGACATTGACAACCGCTCGGGGGATTCGCATTAGCGGGCTGTGCGGCTCGGCGCCGCGAAATCCACGCTCGCTGGCTCAACTCTCCGTCCTCTGAGCCGGCTAACGCGGACCGGGGGAGCGTATGTCAGGATGCCGCGTCGGATCGCGCTCGCTCCGTGCCCGCCGGCTTGGGCGGTGCGTACCATCATGGGCCCAGACGAACTTCGGTCTGATCGACTCTCCGCAAGCCAGAGACATGCAGGATGCCCGCCGCTGCGTAGACCTGGCATGAACCGATTCGCGCGACCGCTTACCGCGCTCGCCATCGCGGGCGTGATGGCGGCGTGCGCGCCGGCCGCCGACGAGGGCGCGAGCGTCTCATCCAGTCCGCTCCCGGCTCCGACGGACGCCCCGACGGACGCCCCGAGGCCCTCGGAGTCGCTGACGCCGGCACCGTCGGAGAGCGCCAGCGCAAGCGCCGAAGCCAGCGCCAGCGCCTCGCCACACGACATGGGCGGGACGGGTGGCACCGACGAGACGGCGACTGTCGAGATCGTCAACTTCGATTTCGACCCTGTTGAGCTGACCGTCAGTGCAGGCACCGAGGTGACCTTTACCAACCTCGATGCGTTCTCGCACACGGTGACGGCCGGCACCGGCGATGCACCGATGCCTGACGACTTCGACTCGGGCCGCCTCCCGGAGGGGACCAGCTTCCAGTTCGCCTTCGACGAACCCGGCACCTACGTCTACTACTGCGAGCTTCACCCGGCGATGGAGGCGTCGATCATCGTCGAGAACTGACGCGCCGATCGGGAGTGCGCCGTTCCCACGTACGGACTCCCGTGGCAATTCATGCGGTTCCCTCCGCGTGAAGGCCCCGGTCCGCTTCGGCGGGTCGGGGCTTTCCCATGCTCGCCGGTCACGATGATCGGTATGATCACCGCCGTCTGACCGGACGACGCCGGCGCGCCGATAACGATGGAGCCTGTATGGCCATCCTGCCGCAGGGAACGGTGACGTTCCTGTTCACGGACATCGAGGGGTCCACGCGGCTGTGCAGGAGCTGGGGCCGGGATTGTACGGCGAGGTCCTGGAGACTCACCACGCCCTGCTGCGCGACGCGTTCCGTGCTGGTGTCGAGGTCGGGACCGAGGGGGATTCGTTCTTCGTCGCTTTTGCCAGCGCCACGGAGGCGGTTGCGGCGGCCGTGGACGGTCAGCGCGCCCTCGCCGGCCATGGGTGGCCGCACGACCGTCCAATTCGGGTCCGCATGGGCCTGCACACCGGCCAGGCCAGCGCCGGCGCTGACGGCTACGTGAGCTTTGACGTCCATCGCGCAGCGCGCATTGCGGCAGCCGGTCACGGCGGACAGGTGCTCCTCTCGGAGTCAAC
>JACDBZ010000111.1 GCA_013694645.1 Chloroflexota bacterium | reverse complement strand
GCCCTCGGCGCGATCCTGAGCACGCAGCTCGGGGAACCGGCCTTCTCCACGCCGGTCGTCCTGGTCACCCTCAGCGTGCTCGGTTCGCAGATCCTGACGGGCGCACTCAACGACTGGGCCGATCAGGGTCGCGACGCACTCGTGCAGCGCACCAAGCCGATTCCCGCCGGGCAGGTGGGGCCGCGCGGCGCTCTGGCCCTGGCCGTCGGCGGACTCGCGCTGCAGGTTGCCACCTCGATCCCGCTCGGGGCCGTGGCGCTGCTCGTCGGCCTTGCCGCATCTGCGTCGGCGACTACGTACAACCTGTGGCTCTCGCGAAGTGCGGCGTCGTTCCTCCCCTACCTTGTCAGCTTCGCGCTTCTCCCGATCTGGATCGCGACCGGCGTCGGAGCGCCGCTCGAGCGGATTGCCGCGGCGCCGCTCCTGGTCGGGCCCTTCGCCGTGGCCGCACACCTGGCGAACACGGTTCGCGATTTCGACGCGGACGCGCACATCGGTTCCGGCAACCTCGCGCAACGGTTGGGACGGCGTACCGCGTTCGGCCTGGCGTGGGGGATGGCCATGGCGGTCGGCATCGGCGTGGGGACGGCCTTCGTGGTGGGTGGCAGCACGCATGTCGTCGGACTGGCGCTCGGCGCGATCGGGCTGGCCGCGGTCGCGCAGGGAATCATGGGAGCCCAGCGCCTATGGGCCGGCATGCTGGTGGCCGCCGTGTGCTGGACCGCCTCATGGGCGCTGGCCACCGGCTGATCGGATGATGCAGCGCCACTCGAGGCGGGTCAGATGGCGTCGTCGAGCTCCATGACCTCGTCATCGGTCTCTTCGGTGACCTTCAGCCACACGAACAGTCCGGCGAGGATCGTGAGTGGGATGACGATCATCGCCGCGATGATCGCCGCGATGCTGATGAGAAGGACCTTGATCGCCTTCATGTGAATTCCCCTGACTTCTGGGCGCCGGTCGGTTCCGGCGCGGGCTGCTGTCGCTGCTCGGGTGCGGACTCGATCATAGCCAAGATCTCGTCCCGGGTGAACTCGGAGAGCTGATGACCGCCGCGCGTGCCGCTCGGATTGAAGAGGCGCAGCACGAACGAGCCTTCCTGCTCGAGGAGAAACACGTCATGAGCCTTCTGTGCATCGATGTACGCGCCGATGATCCGCAACGCCAGCTCGTAGTAGTTGAGCAGCTCAGCATGCGACCGGTCCGCATGGGCCGATCCACGCTTGGCCGCGGTCGCATCCAGCATCTCGCCGACCTGGTCGTCGGTCAGCTCGTACGTGCGCTTGAGGAGTGCGCCGAAGCTGTCGGAGTCGGCCGAGCCGGTCGGCATGCCCAATCCCTGGAGCACGAAGCCACCCTCCAGCTCGAGAAAGAGGATCTCCTTGAGATGCTCACCATCGGCGAAGGCGCCAATGCTGCGCAGCACCTCTTCCCAATCCTGACGCGGGCTGCCGTCATAGATTCGCATGGGCTGGCGCATCCCTCCGCTTGGCTTGTCAATCGGCCGACCGAGCATAGCGTTCGGATCGGTCAGGTCAAGGCCGATGCGTCAGAGCCGATGCGACCATGCCCGCGGTGCGGGCGTTGTTCACGATGAGGCCGATATTCACGCCCAGCGTGCGGCCGCCGGAGGCATGGGCAAGGAACCCCAGCAGCTGAGGCGTGACCGCCCCGCCGCGTATGCCGTTGTCCGTCGCGGCGCGCAGAGCCTCCTCGATCCATTCACCCACTTCCGAGGCGTCGAGTGCCAGCCCGGCGGGCGGTGGCTGCACGATGAGAAGACCTCCGCTCCCCGGCACCGCGAGATGTGCGCGCACCGCATCAGCCGCCTCTCGCGGTCCGTCCACGCGGTGCGGGACCCTCAGCCCGGAGCTGGTGCTGTAGAAGGCCGGGAGCTCGTCGACGCCGTAGCCGATCACCGGCACGCGACGCGTCTCGAGCATCTCGAGCGTCGCCGGCAGATCCAGGATCGATTTCGCGCCCGAAGACACGACCGCCACCGG
>JACDBZ010000093.1 GCA_013694645.1 Chloroflexota bacterium | reverse complement strand
GGTATCCAGGGTATTTGGTGGGGCGCATCGGCTACATGAGCGTGCGCGGGCGCATCATTCCTCTCGGAATCTCTCACATTGGTAGCTCGCGACGGTTCATCAGCGAAATTCGACTATAGCTCTCTCCGGGTGACAGTCCGATAGGAAAGCCATGGGCTGCGTCTCGCCGCTTCGCCGGCTCAGTGCGAACCACCCGTGCGTTTGTCAGTATCGGCCGGCGCATCCGGACAAGTGCCGTCCTCACGCGCGTTAGCGAGTCGTTAGCGCACTCGATGCCTGGTCCACGCTCAGCGTGCGGCCGAACGACGTCGCGAGCCGGCTAACGCGAACCAGGCGTGCATATGACAAGCGAAGCGCCAACCTGGCGCAACGGCAGGGCACGCCATGGCTGCGGCGCACACCATGGCGCCGTTACTTGATCAGCTTGCGCTCCATCTGGCGCATCGCGATCCAGAGGCAGATGGCGAAGAAGACGACCAGGTAGAGCAGGTCCCACAGCTGCCCGATGTCGAGGATCCCGGTCGAGAGCCCGCGGATCAGGTTGATGCCGTGGTAGAGGGGGGTGAGCTGGACGATGGTGACCAGCCAATCGGGCAGCACGGACTCGATCGGGAAGAAGGTGCCGCTGAACAGGAACATCGGCATCACGATCAGGCCCATCGGCACGTCGAAGTCGTTCACCGTGCGAAGGTACGAGGTGCCGGCCAGGCCGGCAGCGGCGAAGGCGGCCGCCACGAGCAGCGAGACGGGGATCATGAGGATCCCCAGCGGCGACAGGATCAGCCCCATGAAGAACATGATCACGAACATGGCGACCGCGTAGAGCGCGGCGCGCATGAGTGCCCACAGCATCTCGCCGATGGCGATCTCGGTGATCCCCATCGGCGTGGCCAGCACACCGTCGTAGGTCTTGGCGTAGTTGAGCTTGAAGAAGACGTTGAAGATCGTCTCGAAGACAGCGCCGTTCATCGCCGCCGTGGCGACCAGCGCCGGAGCCACGTACGCGGCGTAGGCGACGACCTGGCCGTTCGGCAACGGTACCTCGCGGATGATGCCGCCCAGCCCAAGTCCGATGCCGAGCAGATAGAAGATCGGCTCGAAAACGCCCGAAAGGATGATGATCCACTGGTGGCGGTAGACCATGACGTTGCGCTCGACCAGCCGCCGTGATCGCCAGATGCGAGCCCATGCGGTGGCCAGTGGGCCGGGACCGGCAACGGGCTGGGTGAGGGTCGTCACGAACGCAGGTGCCCTTCCCGGTGCGCGGAATATATACATATATACTCTGCGATCCCAGGGCCCATCGTAGGGTCAATCCCAGGGTCAATCCCAGGGTCGATCACGGGTGCCATCAGCCGGCCATCCGTCGGGTGAGCGTGCGCTCGGCGAACCAGGCACCGACGCCGAACATGACCAGCAGATAGGCGAGGTGCAGCGGCGCGGTCAGCGGATCAAGCTGGTCCAGGATGGATCCCCGAACGAGCTCGACGCCGTGGAAAAGCGGGGTCGCCCACGCCACAGCGCGCAACGGCTCTGGCAGGTTGGTGAGCGGGAAGAACGTGCCGCTGAACAGGAAGAGGGGATTGATGACGAAGCGGAAGATGGCGCTGAATCCGACGTCGTTCTTCTGGGTGGCGGTGAACGCGATCAGGCAGGCCGCGAAGGCCGTGCCGATGAGCATGGCAAACGGGACGGCCAGGATCGCCAGCGGCGTGCGCACGATCCCGAACAGGACCAGCACGACCAGGAAGACGGCGGCCAATGAGCCGATGCGAAAGGCGGTCCAGGCGAGCTCGCCGTAGACGATGCTGCGGATTCCGACCGGCGTGGAGAGCATCGCCTCGTAGTTCCGGCCCCACATGATCTTGTTCATGATCGGATAGGTCGACTCGAACGTGGCCGTCTGCATGGCCATGGCGGCCAGCAGGCCAGGGCCCAGCCAGTCGATATACGGAACCCCGCCGAACGCCTCAAGGCTGGCGGGCGTCAGCAGCGCGCCGATGCCGATCCCCATGGCGGTCAGGAAGAGCACCGGCTGGAGAAAGCCGAACGCGAGGCTGCGGTGCCAGAGGCGCCGATAGACGAGCCAGTTGCGCTGCCAGACGCGACCCGATGCGGCGAGGACCGTCACGTGAGCTCTATTCGACCAGTGAGCGCCCGGTCAGGCGCAGGAAGACGTCCTCCATGCTCGATCGCCGCACGAGCGCGCTCTCGACCGGAATCTGGCGCAGGTTGACCTGCTCGAGCGTGCGCTCGCCGTTCTCGGTGTACAGCAGGTGCCTATCCGGCAGCTCCTCGATCCGATCCGCCAGCCCGTCCAATTGCCCATTCAGGTCGTCGCGGACGGCATCGGTGAAGCGCAGCTCGAGCACCTCCTTGGTGGAGTGCTGGTCGATCAGCTGCCGCGGGGACCCTTCGGCCACGATCTTCGCCTTGTCCATCACCACCAGGTGGTCGCACAGCTGCTCAGCCTCGTCCATGTAGTGCGTCGTGATGATCAGCGTCGCGCCGCGTCGCTTCAGCTGGTAGAGGCGCTCCCACAGGAGATGCCTGGCCTGGGGGTCGAGGCCGGTGGTCGGCTCGTCCAGGATCACAAGCTCGGGGTCGTTGATAAGGGCGCGCGCGATGGTCAGGCGGCGCTTCATGCCGCCGGATAGCGGCTCGACCTGGTCCTTGGCGCGCTCGTCGAGCTGGACGAACTCGAGCAGCTCATCGGTCCGCCTGTTGGCGACGTCGCGCGGGATGTCAAAGTAGCGCGCGTACATCTCGAGGTTCTCGCGCACGGTCAGCTCGGTGTCGAGATTGTCGATCTGCGGCACGACGCCCAGCTTCGACTTGATGTCGCGCGCCTGGGTGCGCGGATCCATGCCGATCACCCGCAGCTCGCCCTGCGTCACGGGGCTCGAGCACGCGATCATGCGCATCGTGCTCGTCTTGCCGGCGCCGTTGGGGCCCAGGAAGCCGAATGCCTTGCCGGCGCGCACGTCGAAGTCGACGCCGTCGACGGCCGTGAAGCCGTTCGCGTAGCGCTTCGTCAGGCCGCGGGCATGGACAAGGGACTGCTGCTCGTTCGTCATGGGGTCTCTCATTCTAGACCGATGCGCGGAGTGTTTCTCTGCGCGAGGAAGGCGGAGAATTCAGAGACCGGCGGCCACCGAGTCGGCGCGGGGATCGGCACCGCCCTCGTACGAGCCGTCGGCGCGGCGGCGGATGATCTGTGCCCAGCCCATGATCGGTGTCTTCGGGTCGACCAATGTGACCTCGTGGCCGCGCGCTTCGAGAGCGGCGACGACCACGGCACTCACGCCATCGGATTCGATTCGGACCGCTCCAAGCGGTAGCCCCGCGCCGTCGGTCTCGACCACGAATCGCGGACGGTCGACAGCCGACTGAGGATCCAGCCCGTCATCCACCAAGCCCTGGACGAGCTGGAGCATCGTCTGCGGCTGACCGTCACCGCCCATGGCACCGAAAGCGACCTCGGCACGACCCTCCCGCAGCAGCATCCCCGGCATCAGCGTGTGGAGCGTCCGCGAACGCGGGGCGAGCGCATTTGGATGCGACGGATCCAGCTGGAAATAGGAGCCGCGGTTCTGGAGCATGATCCCGGTTGCGCCGCCCATGATCCCCGAGCCGAAGCCCATGTAGTTCGACTCGATCAGGCTGACCATCATGCCGTCGGCATCGGCAGCGCACAGGTAGACCGTGCCTCCACCCGGCCGGTTCGTCGGCGCATACCGATGCGACTGCGTCGACGATAACCTTGATGCCATCCATTCCGCATGCTCCGGTGACAGCAGAACCGAGGGGTCGGCGACTGAACGGTCGGGATCGGCGATGCACCGGTCGCGTTCGCTCCAGGCCACCTTGACCGCCTCGATCTGGGCATGCAGCCGATCGGCGGAGAGCGGTGCGCCCATCGGCCAGTCGAGGGTGGAGAGCACGTTGAGCGCCATGAGTGCGGTGATGCCCTGTGAGTTGGGCGGCATGGTGGCGATTTCCACACCACGGAAGCGAGTGGAGATGGGATCGACCCAGTCGCCCTGGTGCTGCGCGATGTCCTCGCCCGTCATGACGCCGCCGGCGGCCTGGATGGCACGCGCGATCTCGTCGCCGATGGGACCGCCGTAGTATGCCTGGCGGCCACCCTCGCCAATGGCGCGCAGCGAAGCGGCCAGCAGCGGCTGTCGGAAGTGCTCGCCCGTGCCGCCGGCACCTTCGAACACGGCGAGCGCGGCATTGTCGAAGTTCGGCAGGGAGGCGGCGATCGCTCGCGCGTTGATCTCCGTCAGCGCGTACCCGTCCTCGGCGGTTTGCGCCGCGGGCAGGAGCGCATCGGCCACGGAGCGACGGCCGAATCGGTCCAGGAGCTGGACCCAGGCGTCGACGGCGCCGGGAACGGTGATCGGCAGAGGGCCCCTGGTCGGCATCTCGTCATGTCCGGCACCTCGCACCGTCGAGATCGTCAGCGCGGCGGGGGAGCGGCCGCTGCCGTTGAAGCCGTGGAGATGCTGCTCGGCCGGATCCCAGACCAGCGCGAACGCATCGCCGCCCAGGCCGCAGGCATTGCAATAGACGACTGCGAGCATGGCGTTCGCGGCAACCGCGGCATCGACGGCGGTTCCGCCGGCACGCAGCGCCTCGACGCCGGCGGCGGTGGCCAGGGGATGAGGCGTGACGACCATGCCACGCGGGGAAGTGATGGAGGGCATCGGTCCAGACCGTACCAGACCTCGAGTGGCACGAAACGTGCGACTGGACAGTAGCAAGAATCGTGAGGATACTGGAGTCATGACTTTGACCGTCGCCGTCATCGGCGCAACCGGCTTCGTCGGCAGCCATGTCGTACCGCATCTGGCGAGTGCCGGCCATCGGGTGATCGCCGTTTCGCGAGCCGGACGGCGCGGCATCGGCTGGGGTGAGCGGGTCGAGGCCCGCGCCGCCGATGTCACCACCGGAACCGGCCTCGACGAGGCTCTCGTCGGAGCCGATGCGGCCGTCCACCTGGTTGCCATCCCCCGGGAGTCGAAGGGGAGTTCGTTCGAGGCGGTCAACGTTCGCGGCACCAGACGCGTCGTAGCCGCGGCCGAACGCGCCGAGATCCAGCGCCTGGTGCACCTCTCGGCGATGGGCGTGATCGACGACCCGAAGCTCGGCTACCTGGATTCCAAGTGGCGCGGCGAGCAGGCGGTTCGCGAAAGTTCGTTGAACTGGGTCGTCCTGCGTCCGTCGCTGCTCTTCGGCGAAGGTGACGGCTTCTTCAACCTCGTGAAGGCGACCCTGCGCTCCTGGTCACCCGGTATCGTCGCGATTCCGGGCAAGGGCGACGCTCGCTTCCAGCCGCTATCGGTCGAGGACCTGGCGATCGCGGTCGAGAAAAGCCTGACCGATGTCGACCGCGCAGGTTCGGTCTACGAGCTCGGTGGCCCGGACTGGGTGACCTATGGGCAGATCGTCGACGAGGTCATGAAGGTGACACGCATGCGCCGGCTCAAGCTGCCGATGCCGATCCCCCTCATCAGCGCGCTTACCTCAGTCACCGATCGGATTCTGCCCGTTTTTCCGGTCAGCCATGACCAGATCAGCTCGCTCCAGCGCCCGAACTACACCGATCTTGGCGCCTTCGAGCGAGGCTTCGGCGTGAAGCCCCGCACGTTGGACCTGGCGTACCTGCGCTGAGCGGCGGCTGCGGTCAGATCGGTCAAACGCATCGCGAGCGTGGGCAGCGTCGCGAATCGTGTCGAATCTCTCCGGCTGAGGATTCGACAGGGTCCGGGTGACAGAATCAGGTCTAGCTCTCAGCCGATGAGAATCTGAGAGGAATCAGGCGCCGGAAGCGGACCTGGCTGTCATTCGCCCCAGGTCTCTCCGGGCTCGAGGACGACGACTTCCGCGGACGTGTGATCCCGCAGCTGTTCGGGCGTCCCGGTGAGGATCGGGAACGTGGCGTAGTGGACGGGGATGACCATGGAGGCGCCGATGAGGTCCATCGCCATCCCGGCGTCGCGCGGGCCCATCGTGTAGTGACCGCCGATCGGCAGCACGGCGATCTCGGGGTGATGGCGCTCGCGGACGAGGCTCATGTCGCCGAACAGGTCGGTATCGCCCGAGTGATAGACGGTGGTGCCGTCCTCGAATTCGATCACCCAGCCCCAGCATCCCAGGTCGCGCGTGACCTGGTCGGCCCCGGTGCCGAGCGTCGCGCCGCCAGTGTGATCGGCGTGGACCATCGTGAAGCGGACGCCGGCCGCCTCTACGGTGCCCCCGGTGTTCATGCCGATCGCCTCGATGCCCCGTGCCCCGAGAAAGATGCTCATCTCGTGTGAGCCGATGGTCGCCGCACCCTCGACGCTGGCCAGCTCCACGAGATCGACGCAGTCGTCGCCGACATGGTCGAAGTGGCAGTGTGTCGGCGCCACGACGCTGACCTTGTCAGGTTGCTTATAGGCATCGGCGTAGTTCGGTGCGCCGGTCCATCGGTCGACCCAGATCCAGGCGTCGTTGGGTGACCGGTACAGCACGCCGCCGTGTCCGAGCCGAGTAATGCGCAGGTTGGCCATTGCTGCTTATCCTCAGTGCGTGACCCCGATCGTAGCGGTGCACGATCGGAGCCTGCGCTCTTGCCGTCGCCGGCACCGGCTATGGCACCTCCACCGTGACGACCATGGGCTCGCTCACGATCGTTCCCGTGTCCGGCCCGCCGTTGCCGGTCGCGTACCAGAGCTGGGGGATTGTGACCTTCCATGAGCCGGCGGCCTCGTCGGATCCTTCGATGCTAAGGAAGAGGTTCGCATCGCCGTTCGGTCCCTGGTCAGCTGGGTCCTGCGTCAGGTGATAGCTCGTGTTGGCCGTGTAGGTGCCGCTCGGTCCCTCGATCGAGACCAGCGTGTTGTTCGCTGTCCCCCAGGAGGTCACCGTCTGGTCATCGACGCGCAGGGACATCGAGGCAGCGATCATCGTGGGGCTGATGCGAAGCTCGCTGATGGTCACCGTCACGTCGCCCTCGGTCGCGGTCAG
>JACDBZ010000065.1 GCA_013694645.1 Chloroflexota bacterium | reverse complement strand
TCAGTGGACGGCGTCGTGGTCGAGCGAGCGGAGGCGATGCGCCACGGTTTCGAGGATGTGGAGCCGGACCTCGGGAAACTCGTCCATCAGCGCGTTGAATTCGCGCCGCGCGAGAACAAGCAGGCGCGAAGCCTCTGCCAGCGTCACGGTCGCCGTGCGCGGCCCACCGTCGAGGAGCGCGATCTCCCCGAGCACATCGCCCGGTCCACGATCGCCGAGCGCATGGCCGTCGCGCTCGACATGGGCGGTCCCGCTCACGAGCACGAACATCTCGGCACCGCGGTCGCCCTGGCTCATGATGCGCCGATCTGCTGGCAGGTCGACGATGTCGGCGAGGGCAGAGATCCTCTCGAGCTCACGGTCACGAAGTCCGTGAAAGAGGGGGACGGTGCGAAGCAGGTCGATCTTCTCGTCGCGGGCCATAGCGGGGACGCCTCCGTTCGTGGAGCGCAGCATACCGCTGGAGACGGCTGCGGCGGAAGGGGGTCTGCACCGACAGATCGGTACCATGGACCGATGCCGCAGCGAGACGCCTCCGAGGAGCACCCGGTGACCCTGGGGGAAGAGCCGCGATTCTGCCCTGCCTGTGGGAGGCCGGTCAAGCCGCGGACGCTCGAGGATGACCACCGGCCGCGTCTCGTGTGCCCCGAAGGCCACGTGACATGGCGGAATCCGCGGGTGGTGGTCGGCGCCGTGCCGGTCGCCGGTGGGCGGCTCTACCTGGCGCGGCGCGCGATCGAGCCCGCCATCGGCCGATGGACCTATCCCGGGGGATTCCTGGAGGTCGGGGAGTCCGCGCAGGAGGGTGCGCGACGCGAGACCGAGGAGGAGACAGAGCTCCGGGTCGAGATCGGTCGGCTCATCGGCGTCTATTCACGCCCGCATGTCGGCATCGTCACCATCGTCTTCGAGGCCAGCGTGGTGGGCGGCCGGCCCGAGGCGGCGGCCGAGACGAGCGAGGTCCGCGCCTTCTCGCCCGACGAGATCCCGTGGGACGAGCTTGCGTTCAGCACCGTGGAGAGCGCACTGCGGGACTGGGTCGCCTCGCTCCCCGGACGCGGCCCGCGCTTCGAGCCCGATATGTACGTGGTCGACACGGAGGAGGAGGCGCCTGGCTGACGCGACGTGGCCGACCGTACCTGCTGCTCACCCCGTTCCGGCCAGGGGGACCTGCGGTTGGGCGGATGACGTCTCGGCTGTCACCGGACGGCCGCGGATCAGTGCGAGGCTGACGGCGCCGGACGCATGACCTCGCCGCGGAGTGGCACCGCGGCGCCCAGCAGGACGCCGAAGCCGAGTGAGGCGAGCGCAGGGATGGGATGCGTGGCGAACTCGATGATCCCCGAGTCGCGCGCCACGACCGCCCCGAGCAGGCCCCACGCGAGGAGCGTGAAGGCGGGTGCCGCGATCGCCAACGTCGCACGAGCGGTGAAGAAGCGGGCGAAGAAGTACGCGAAGCACATGCCCATCAGCGCTCCGCCGGCCTGGATCGCGGCCAGTCCCAGCACGAAGGCCAGCTCCGGAGTGCCGGCGAGCGGCGAGAAGGCGAGCGCGATCGGACGCAGCGGGAGCAGGGGGTCGCCATCGGCCAGGGCCGCCAGGGACATGGCGATGGCAACCCACACGTAGCCACCGGCCAGCCCCGCGACGAAGCCGCGGTATGCCAGTCGCAGGCCGTTCACCTCGGTCACATCCGGAGGGTACACGGTGCACGCGCGAATCCCGCCCGGATCGAAGGTCCGCCCCGGCCCCGTACGCGCGTCGGGAAGCCGGGCTCAGCCGTCGTAACGGGAGAAGACGCTCACGGCGTTCTGGCCTCCAAAGCCAAAGCCGTTCGCAATCGCCACGTTCACGGTCGCGCGTCGCGCGTCGTTCGGCACGTAGTCGAGGTCGCAGGCGGGATCCGCCGTCCGATGATTGATGGTCGGCGGGATGAGGCCGTCGCGTATGGCGAGGACGGCGACGAGGCCCGAGATCGCTCCGGCGGCACCCAGTGTGTGGCCGATCATGCTCTTGTTGCTGCTGACTGCCAGCCGATCGGCGTGGGCACCGAAGGCAGCGCGGATCGCCCTGGTCTCGGTCGCGTCGTTCAACGGGGTGGACGTGCCATGCGCCACCACGTAATCCACGGACTCCATCTCGAGGTGCGCGTCGCGCAGGGCGCGCTGCATGGCCAGCGTGGCACCGTAGCCGGACGGGTCGGGGGCGCTGATGTGGAACGCATCGCCGGTCAGCGCGCCGCCGGCGATCTCGCCCAGGATCGTCGCACCGCGTGCCTCCGCATGCTCCGCCGCCTCGACCACCAGAACCGCGGCCGCCTCCCCGAAAACAAAGCCGTCACGATGCGCGTCGAAGGGGCGCGAGGCCTTCTCCGGCTCGTCGTTGCGCTTCGAGAGGGCGCCCAAGTTGGCCAGGGCGGCGAAGGCGACCGGCAGGATGGCCGACTCGGTCCCGCCGGCGACCACCACGTCCACGTCGCCATGCTCGATCATGCGCTGCGCCTCGATGAAGGCCTGCACCCCGGAGGCACACGCGGCGACGCTGGTGATGACCGGGCCGCGAATGCGATTCTGGATGCTGATCTGGGCCGCCGCCATGGATGGCGAGAGCATTGGCACCATGAACGGGCTGACCCGACGCCCGCCCTGCTCCAGGAATGTCTGCTGGCCGATCGCCACGTCGCCTATGCCACCCCCGCCGGTGTTGACGACCACGGCGATGTCGTCGCGGTTGTGGTCGCCGATCTCGAGGCGGGATTGGTCGATGGCCTGGCGGGCGGCGGCCACGCCCAGCTGCGCGAATCGGCTCATGCGCCGCGCCTGCTTGAAGTCGATCCAATCCCTCGGCTCGAATCCCTTCACCTCGGCCGCGATCCTGACCTCCTCGCCCGACGCGTCAAACTGGGTGATCGGTCCCACGCCGGAGACGCCGGCGACGAGGTTCGACCAGAAGGTGGCCACGTCATTGCCGATGGGCGTCACGGCGCCGAGGCCGGTGACGAGCGCGCGACGCGCCGGATCTCGCGGCGGCGGGGGACGGGTCATATCCGTGGCTCTGAGGCCGCGGAGTAGATACGTATATATTCGGCGGACAGCACGCTAGTCCTGGTAGCGGCGGAAGATGACGCTGCTGTTGTGGCCGCCAAGCCCCATCGAATTGGAGAGGGCGACGCGCACCTCAGCGGCGCGCGCCTCGTTCGGGACGTAGTCGAGGGTCAGCTCCGGATCGGGATGCCGGTAGTTGATGGTCGGCGGAATGCAGCCGGTCGTGATCGTCTTGACGCACACGTAGGCCTCGATCGCCCCGGCGGCCCCCATCGCGTGGCCGGTCATCGATTTCGTGCTGCTCACCGCCAATCGGTCGGCGTGCTCGCCGAACACCTCGCGGATGGCCATCGTCTCGAACCGGTCATTGAGCGGCGTGCTGGTCCCATGCGCGTTGATGTAATCGACCTCTTGCGGACCGATCCCGGCGCGCGCCAGCGCTGCACGCATGGCGCGCTGGTTGCCCTCGCCGCGCTCGGC
>JACDBZ010000061.1 GCA_013694645.1 Chloroflexota bacterium | reverse complement strand
CTGACTCCGGTTCGTGCGTCCCGGGCAATGTCGCCCACGCCTCACCCTCTCGAGGATCTGGTGCCCACGCCCGGGGGGCCGGCCTCGGATAGAATCGAAGAGCCGCGAGTTCGCCGACGGCGTCCCGAGGAGAGTGCACCCGCTTGATCAACCTGTTCGGATACCGCGTCTCGTGGGCGCAGCTGGCGTGGTTCGGACACCGAGCCAGCGGGCTGGGCGTGCTTCTCTTCCTGTTCCTTCACATTGTCGAAACATCCACTGTCCTGCTCGGGCCGGAGGTGTATGACCTCACTCAGACCTTCTACAAGAACCTCCCTGCCAAGATCGGCGAGGTGCTGCTGATGGCCGCGCTGGTGTACCACTCCCTGAACGGCCTGCGCGTGATCGTCATGGACTTCTGGCCCTCGACGACCGTCTACTACCGACCGCTGACGTACGGCGTGATCGCGGCAACCGTGGTCGCCATGGTTCCGCTGGGCGCGATCATCCTCACTCCGTATCTGCCGTGGGGATGAGCCGATGACCACCACTCGACGCCCGCGCGTCATCTATGCGAATCCGTCGCGGGCCGCACGCCCCAGGCCGGAGGCGTCGGGTCGTGAGCGGTTCTGGTGGTATTTCATGCGCCTCTCGGGCCTGGCGCTCGTCTTCCTTGCGCTGGGGCACATGTTCATCATGCATGTGCTGGTGGTGCTCACCGGACGGCAGATCGACTTCGCCTTCGTCCAGAGCCGCTGGGGCACGCCCTTCTGGAGGATGTACGATCTGCTGCTTCTTCTCCTCGCGCTCGCGCACGGCGTCAATGGCGCGCGGATCGTGATCGGCGACTACGTCACGCATCGCACCGCGCGCGGGCTGCTGCTCGCCGTCCTGCTCGCGATCAGCGCCATCTGGCTCGTGGCCGGTATCGCGATCATCGCGTTCTTCGACCCGGGCGCCTCGTGACAGTGATCGGGTCCGCCACGCCGCGCGGCGCGATTCCACCGACTCGCACCCACGACCTCGACGCGGTCGTGGTCGGGGCCGGTGGCGCGGGCCTGTACGCGGCGCTGGAGCTGAAGCAGGAGCTCGGCCCGGAGGCGCGCATCGGTGTCATCAGCAAGCTCTATCCCTCTCGGTCACACACCGGTGCCGCCCAGGGTGGCGTGTGCGCCGCCCTTGGGAATACCGAGGAGGACCATTGGGAGTGGCACTGGTTCGACACCGTCAAGGGCGGCGATTACCTCGTCGACCAGGACGCGGCCGAGGTGATGTGCCGTGATGCGGTCGAGACGATCATCAACCTGGAGCACCTCGGGTTGCCCTTCGACCGCACCGAGGACGGCCTCATCAACCAGCGACGCTTCGGCGGACACACCCGCAACTACGGCGAGGGTCCGGTGCGGCGCAGCTGCTTCGCGGCAGATCGCACCGGCCACGCCATCCTGCAGACCCTCTTTCAGCAGTGCATCAAGCACGAGGTCGTCTTCTTCGACGAGTACCAGGTGCTCGACCTGGCGCTTCCGGGGGGTCCGGCGGGACCGGTGAGCGGCGTGATCGCCCTCCAGCTCAGCACGAGCGAGCTGCACGCCTTCCGCGCCAGGGCCGTCCTGTTCGCGACCGGCGGCTACGGCAAGGTCTTCAAGGTCACCTCGAATGCTCATACCCTGACCGGCGACGGGATGGCGATCCCGTATCGGCGCGGCCTGCCATTGGAGGACATGGAGTTCTTCCAGTTCCACCCGACCGGCATGTACAAGCTGGGCTTCCTGCTCAGCGAGGCGATGCGAGGCGAGGGAGGCGTGCTCCTCAACGACAGGGGCGAGCGCTTCATGGAGCGCTACGCTCCCACCATGAAGGACCTGGCCAGCCGTGACGTCGTGAGCCGCAGCATCTACCTCGAGATCGCGGAGGGGCGCGGCATCGGCGGCGGCGACTTCGTGCACCTCGACGTGAGACACCTGGGTGCGGAGGTGCTCAACAAGAAGCTGCCCGACATGAGCGGATTCATCCGAACGTACTTCGGCCTCGAGCCGCTGACCGACCTGGTGCCGATCCAGCCAACGGCGCATTATGCGATGGGTGGTGTCCCGACCGACATCGACGGTCGGGTCCTGGCCGACGAGACGGGCCGGGTCGTCCCCGGCTTCTATGCTGCCGGCGAGGTGGCCTGCGTCAGCGTTCACGGAGCGAACCGGCTCGGGACCAACTCGCTGCTCGACATCCTCGTCTTCGGCCGACGCGCCGGAAAGAAGATGGCGGCCGAGCTGGCGAACCTGCCGGAACCGATCGTCGACGCGGACGCCGAGGCATCGGTCCAGGCGCGAATATCCGGATTGCTGGCTGGCTCCGAAGGCGAGCGTCCTGCGGTCATCCGAGCGGAGCTCCAGGAGGTCATGTTCGCCAAATGCGGCGTGTATCGCACCGAGGAGCTCCTGACGGAGTGCCGTGACGCAGTCGCGGCGCTGCGCGTCAGGGCCCAGCGGCTGCTGGTCCAGGACAAGGGTTGCCGCTACAACACGGATCTGGGCGATGCGCTCGAGCTTGAATACCTCCTGGATTGTGCCGAGGCCACCGTGGCATCCGCGCTTGCACGGAAGGAAAGCCGCGGAGGACATGCGCGCGAGGATTTCGCCGAGCGGGATGATGTGGGCTGGCTGAAGCACACGTTCGCTTCTCGCGACCCCGCATCGGGCTCCATGAGCCTGGCCTACAAGCCGGTGACGATCACGAAGTTCGAGCCCAGGGCCAGGACCTACTAGGCCGATGATGGACGTCACGCTGCGGATCCGCCGCTACAACCCCGAGGCCGACGAGGCCCCGCATTGGGAGGAGTACACGGTCTCGGCCGAGCCGACCGACCGGGTGCTTGACCTTCTGCACCAGGTCAAGTGGTACCAGGATGGGACGCTGACCTTCCGGCGCTCCTGTGCCCATGGCGTGTGCGGGTCGGACGCGATGCTGATCAACGGCCGCAACCGCCTGGCGTGCGAGTACCTCGTCAGGGACGCGGGCACCACGATCACCGTCGAGGCGATCCGTGGGATGGCGGTCGTCAAGGACCTGCTGGTCGACATGGAACCGTTCTGGGATTCGTTGAAGCAGACCATGCCGTTCCTGGTGAACGACGAGATCCCCGCTGACGGCAGGGAGCGCCGCCAGTCGCAGGCCGATCGCGAGCGGTACGAGGACACCAGCCGTTGCATCCTGTGTGCGGCCTGCACCAGTGCATGCCCGATCTTCTGGTCCGATCAGTCGTACGTCGGCCCGGCCGCCATCGTGAACGCGCATCGCTTCATCGTCGATTCGCGCGACACCGCGAAACAGGAACGGCTCGAGATCATGGCCGATCCCGACGGCGTGTGGCGCTGCCGCACGACCTTCAACTGCGTCGAGGCCTGCCCGCGCGACATCAAGATCACGAAGGCGATCCTCGAGGTGACGCAGGAGATCGGCAAGGCCGGGATTCGTTGAGGATTCTCATCTATACCGACGGCGCCGCGCGCGGCAACCCGGGCCCGGCCGGCGCGGGCGCGATCCTGCGCGACGCCTCCGATCAGACGGTGCTGGCCGAGATCGCGCAGGGCCTGGGTCATGCGACGAACAACGTCGCCGAGTGGACGGCGGTCCGTCTCGCCCTCGAAGAGGCTCGGCGCCTGGGCGCGACCCACGTCGACCTGCGCATGGACTCGGAGCTGGTCGCCCGCCAGATCACCGGCATCTATCGCGTGAAGCATCCTGACCTCAAGCCGATCCACGCGGCCAGCATGGCCCTGCTGCGCTCGTTCGAGGGCTACACGGTCGGTCATGTCCCGCGTGCGCTGAACAGGGATGCTGACCGGCTGAGCAACGTGGCCATCGACGGGGGAGAGACTCGCGATGCCGGTCCGCGCTCGACTCTGGTCTAGGCTGCTGGCTCCGCTCCTGATCGCCACCGTGGCCGGCGGCTGCGTCGTCGCGGATCCATCCAGCCCATCCGGAGTCGCTCCATCACGGGTGCCCACGACCGCGCCCTCTCCATCGCCGATACCGTCCGCGAGCCCGCTACCGGTCGCGGGTGGTGCCTACCTCGCCATCGGTGACTCGGTCACATTCGGGATCGGGGTGTCCCAGCCGAGGCGTGCGGGATTCGTGGCGATCCTGAGCGACCGTCTTGTGACCGTGGACCCCGCGATCACCGAGACGCGCGTCTTCGCCGTCCCCGGCGAAACGGCGGCCGGCTTCCTGGACCGCAGGCTCGACGACGTGCTCCTGGCGATCGAAGAGCTTGGCCCGCGCACGGAGCTTGTGACGATCGGCCTGGGCGCCAACGAGCTGTTGCGGATTCGCCGCGATCCGGCCTGCGAGGTCGATCCGGGCGGTGAGGGCTGCGCGTCGGCGGTCGCCGCGGCCACCAGTGAGGCGGCGAGCGCATTGGACGGCGTGGTGGGGGGCGTCCAGGCGGCCCTCGAGGCCGAGGGGTCCGACGCGCGGGTCCTGGTGCTGGCCTATTACAATCCGGATGTCGAGCCGGCCGCGGCCACAACGGTGGTCGGGACGGATGGCATCGTGAGCTGTGACCCGTCCGACGCGAATCCCGGCCTGGACGATCGCATCGC
>JACDBZ010000043.1 GCA_013694645.1 Chloroflexota bacterium | reverse complement strand
CCGCTCGGCGGTTCCTACTTCGTCGAGACCCTGACCAACCAGACAGAGCAGCGCGCCTGGGCGTACATCAGACGGATCGACGACATGGGCGGCATGGTCCGTGCCCTCGAGGCGGGCTACCCGCAGGCGGAGATCGCCGACGCAGCCTACGAGCAGCAGCGCGAGATCGAGGCACAGGAGCGCGACATCGTCGGGGTCACCAAGTTCGCCGATCCGGACGAGGAGCTGAGGATCCCGCTGCTCGAGATCAGCAAGGTCCAGGAGCGGCGCCATCTCGATCGGCTGGCACGCGTCCGCGCAGAGCGAGATGCCTCGACGCACGCCGGGGCAATGCGACGCCTCGAGGACGAGGCGCGCCACGGCGATGTCAACCTCATGCCGGCCATCGTCGCGGCCGTCGAAGCCTACGCCACCATCGGCGAGATGTGTGGCGTCCTGCGCAGGGTCTACGGCGAGTACAAGGAGCCGCTCGCCGTCTGAATCGACGGAGGAGGCGACGTGGACGCGCAACCCCGGCCGTGGACCGGGACTGGCGAAGCAGGGCACGCTCTCCGCGTCGCCTCCTCACTGCCTCCATCATCCACATCGCCGATTACCAGCCGCTTACTGGGCCCTTACCGCGGCTACCATGATGGCTGACCGATGAAGCTCCACCTCGTCGACGCCACGTTCGAGCTCTTCCGCGCCTATTACTCGCGCCCGCCGCGCCGAGCCCCTGACGGCCGGCCGGTCAGCGCCGTTCAGGGCCTGCTCGACTCGATGCTCTCGCTCCTGCGCGAGCCGGACGTCACCCATATCGGTGCGGCGACCGATCACGTCATCGAGTCGTGGCGCAATGACCTGTTTCCTGGATACAAGTCGAGCGAGGGCGTCGACCCGGACCTCCTCGCCCAGTTCGACGACGCTGAGCGCGCGCTCGAGGCGCTCGGCATGCCGGTCTGGGCAATGGTCGAGGACGAAGCCGATGACGCCATCGCCGCCGCGATCCACCGATTCGGCAGCGACCCGCTGGTGGAGCAGATCATCATCTGCTCGGTCGACAAGGACCTCGGCCAGCTCGTCGATGGTTCACGGATCGTGCTCCGCGATCGGATGAGGCGCGTCACGTATGACGAGGCCGGAATCATCGGCAAATTCGGGGTCGCTCCGGCAAGCATTCCCGATTACCTCGCGCTGGTCGGTGACAGCAGCGATGGCTTTCCGGGGCTGCCTGGATGGGGCGCCAAGAGTGCGGCCGCCGTGCTGGCGCGCTGGAAGCATCTCGAGGCGATTCCTGCATCGGCCCTCGACTGGGAGATCGCGCTGCGCAATGCGTCTCGCCTCGCCGCAACCCTGGATCAGCAGCGCGGGGAGGCCATCCTCTACCGGCGGCTCGCCACACTCAACCGCGACGCGGACATCGCCGTGACGCCGACGCTCGACGCACTGCGCTGGCACGGCGTCCGACGCAACCCGTTCATGGCTCTCTGCGACGAGCTCGGATTCGATACGGTGCGGGAACGCGTGCACCGCTGGGCGGAGTAGGTCGTGACTTGGAGTATATACGTATATATCTCGCCGGTCCCACCGGTACTTTCGGTGGGGTGCGGTGCGGTCAGGGCGTCGGTAGGGTGCTGACTCCATGCACCGATCACGTCGCGTGGCGAGCGCCTTCGCCGCGATCCTCTTGGGCGTCATGCTGGCACCCGTGGCGGCCCCCGCGCCGCTTTCGGCTGCCGGCGAGTGCGGCATCTATCAGTCGGAGACCGTTCCACCGCCCACGATCCGCATCTATCGCACCGCAACCGGTGCCGTCGACACCGTCGACTTTCGCACCTACCTGAAGAACGTCCTCTCACGCGAGTGGATCAGCTCCTGGACCACCGAGTCGTTGCGCTCGGGGGCGCTGGCGGTGAAGAACTACGCGTGGTACCAGGTGATCCATTGGCGCGGCTACCTCAACAGCACGGGCAAATGCTTCGACGTCTTCGACTCCACGCGGGATCAGCACTATGACCCGAGCCGACCGACGTACGCCGCCATGGCGGCCGCCGTCGACGCGACCTGGGGAACGTTGGCGCACAAGGGCGGCCGCGTCTTCGCGACCTACTACAACGCCGGCGCGGCGTACGAAGCCTGCGGCGCGAATGCCAACGGCTGGCAGATGTTCCAGTGGGGCACCCAGGCCTGCGGCCTTGCGGGCAAGAGTGCTGCGCAGATCATGACGATCTACTATCCCGGCGTCACGGTGACCGCCGCCCCACCGGCAGCGACCCCGCCGCCCACCCCATCTCCGTCTCCGTCACCCACGCCCACCCCACGACCGACTCCCAAGCCCACGCCTGCCCCGAGCGCGGGGCCGAGCACGGGGCCAAGCGTCGCGCCGACGCCGGCAGCCACGCCGCCACCTGCCGCGCCGATGCCAACGGCACCGCCGACACCACCGCCACCGCCGGTCGTCACGCCCGGCGGCGGGCAGATCGGACTCGCGGCACCTCCCCCGCCCCCGCCGCCAGATCCCGAGCCGATCATCATCGCGGTCAGCGCCCAGCCGGAGATTCCGAGCATCGAAGTGACGGCCGCCGGAGCTCCCCGCATGGTCTCGGCCGAGGTCGACAGCGCCACGATGGGCAAGCACGCTGCCGTTCGCTTTGAACGGTTGGTTGATGCGGCGCCTCAGCCCTCGATCACGACGCCCGCCACCTCGAGGCAGGCGGCTCTGCGACTCGTCGTGATGCGACTCGTGGTCGAACGTGCGATCGACAACCTGGGAATACGGATCGACCTCGGCAGCTAGCCCGACAGGTTCGAATTCGGTGGTGTCCTGGCGCTAGAGTACCGGGAGCACGTCCCGGCACAGGGCTTGCGATGAGCATCGGCCAAGGAGGAATTCATGATCGACAACGTTCGCGACGACCTCGCGCAGCGGGCCGATACCGCCCGCAACGCGCTGGGCGACCTTGCCTGGCTGCTCCGCATGGCAGTGGTTGGCGCCGTGGCAGGCGCGCTCTACACCGAGCTGCGCAAGCCGCCGCCGCAGCGCACATGGAATGGGAAACTGCTGGGATTCGTGCCGTACGATTTCAGGCTGCCGTCACTCGAGCAGCTGCGCTCCGCCTATTGGAACCCGCGCTCGCCGAAGGTCTTCTCGGATCGTCCGCTGGGCGTGGGCTGGGCGGTCAACATTCCAACCTTGCTTCGCCGACTGGGCGTTCACCAGGCATTCACCAAGGGCCGCTGATCGAGAACCGATTGTGGTGACACCGTGCCCTAGGTCTGTTCTCCCGCGAGGTTGGTGACACTCGGGGAGCCCTGTACCCGCTAAGTTGAGGAGTGTCGAAACTCACAACCTGCGGAGGGCTCCCCGATGGTCCATTGTCACCCCAACGCGCGCCGCACACCAGCCGGCCGCGCCGAAGTCTTCGAAGCCGTGGAGGCCGGTCTGACCGTGGTGGCCGCCTGCCTGGCCTTCCGGGTCAGCCGGCGCTGGTACTACCGCTGGCTGCCGCGCTGGCAGGCGGCGCGCGGTGACGGGATGCACGATCGCTCCAGCCGGCCACGATCCAGCCCGCAGCGCCTCGACC